>JASJEG010000187.1 GCA_030064765.1 Acidimicrobiia bacterium
TCCTCGACCCGGCTGCGGTCATGTGCCTCATCTCGCGCAGCCTCCGTGCGACATAGCGGGAGGACCCAAGCTGGCCCCAGGCAAGCCGGAGCAGAGCCGGCAACCGCCTGGCCGCCCGCCACGGGTCCAGCCCGTGGTTGTCCTCGGTGCCGCCGCCTATGGAATCCGTGACGAGACGGGTGGGAAGACCGAGAGAACGCATGAAGTCCGTCATGAGAGAGAGATTGATCATGGGCCTGTGATCGAGGACCTCGATGAAGAGACGGTCTCGGGTCAGTGTTGGGTCGAACCGCCGGTAGTAGTCGAGAAGCTCGCTCGAGCCCTCAGCGAGCACAGACGTCATGAATACCGAAGGCGGATCCGGCAGTATCTCCCTGTGGTTGGCCATCGTGAACCAATCGTCGCGGCGAGTGGGGGCGGTCGTTGGTCGGATCTGGATCAGGAAGCAGCGGACCCCGTCATCCGCCCACTCGATATCCCAGCCGTGGTCGCCGAACTCGGCCCGAACATCGCGCAGGAGTAGGGCCAATCGTCCTCTCCAGCCTGTGTCGTGGGGCCGCTCCCCCGGTAGAAGCCGTGCCAGTCGGCTGATGGTCGCCGGCTCGCTACCGGCCACGAGACGTTCCGCGGTCCCCTTGGTTGACTCGATCAAGTCGTCTGCGTATCCGGGCTCCGAGAACGCCACCCCTGAAGTGACCGCTTCGACCATATCCATGACAAGGATGTCGCGATGAAAGGAGTTGTCGCCGGACGAGCGTACCTGCTCGATAGCGGCCGCCACTTCCTGAGGAGGCACTCTGAGCAGCGTGGCGAATTGCCCGGCACGGGATTCTGTCGCATCGTCTTCGATGCCAAAGGCCGAGCGCACCGCTAGCGACTCAGACAACCATTGCGGAATGTGAAGGCCGCTACTCCCTTCCGGGAGGATGATGCCGTCAGGAACCGGGAGACCTGCGCGCTTTCCCCGATCCAGCAGCGAGGCTTTCGCGGCAATTCCTTCGGCTGCGGCCGTGCCGGAACCTAGGACAAGAAACCGCCGGCTTGGCTCCTCCCCTGTTAGGCGCTGCGCCCAGTCCAGAACTCGGGCGGTGTAGGCAGCAGGATCCGTCGCCATCGGGAAATGGCCCCACCCGGAGACCACGTCGACGTTGTTGTTCGGGAGTAAGCGCCGATAGTCCTCTACCTGATCCGCTCCCAACACCCGATCGTTGCTCCCCCAGAGGAGGACAGTTGCTGTCTTGGAAGGCTCGAGCGATTCCCACCAGGAACTCGTGATGATGTCAAACATCTGACCAAACGCCTCTGCCCGCCCGTATTCCGCCAGGAATCGATGCGCATAGCCAGATGGGACTTCGCGACCGAAGAACCGGCGTCGTAGCAGAGGACGGAACAGCCGCGACGAGATGACCCATCGCACCAGACGCCGTATGGCTGCCGGCTTCATGAGACGGGGGAACCATCGCCTGTCCAGCCGCGTCCCCACCGGTGCGTGAAGAATCAGGCCATCGACCTGGTGGCGCTGGAGCAGGTCCAGCGCAATTGAGCCACCGATGCCATGAGCGAGCAGAACGACCGGCCTTGGCAAGCTTGATATCTCGCTCCACAAGACCTCGGCGTAGTCAGAGACTGTGTGGAGCGAACGGTCGGCAGGGCGGCCGCCGAAACCCGGCAGGGTCACTGCTTCGAACAACACATCATCGGGAATGTGCTCGACCATGCGGGAGAAGCGGAACCCACCTCCGCCGTTGCCGTGCACAGCAACAACAGTGGTCATGGGCCGACCCTGGGCGCTATCTCGGTCCACTCCGGATGGTCGCCGGCATGCCTGCCGTCATGCCGCCAGACGACCCGTTCCCCTTCGACGAGCACAAAGGTCGGCAGAGTCCAAGGATCTCCCTTCTTGCGCCCGATGAAGTTGCCCTTCATTGTCGCCTTGATGCCACAGGAGATCGCTCCAGGGCCGAACATTTCGACCGCTCCCCCTCGAGCGACGTCGAACGCGTCGTAGAGTCGTTTCTCCGAGTCGGCGACCCCGCGGGCGTCCGGCCACAGCGATTCGAGGAATGAGGCGCCTTCTTCAGGAGTGCCCATGAACACGAACAGAATCTCGGGAAATCTGGGATCGCCCCCGGCGACCCGGCGGAGGTCTTTGACGACCTCCTTGGGGAACAGTCACCCGAAATGACGCAAGAAGACGAGCAGGGTGGGACCGCCGCCCAGCACTGTGCCAAGCGAGCGCGGCGTGATGCCGGGCCCGGAGACTTCGTGGGCAAGCAGTTCGGGTGCGAGAAGTTCATCCATGTCGTTGGATTACGTTGCTGAGCTGAGGTCTGGACGGGTGCCGTCGTGGAATTGCTGCCACCGTTGTTGCATCCACCCTTTCCGTCCGGTACGAAGACCGACTGAGAGTCGAAGGAGCTGCGATGGCGAAGATTGAGGTTGACGGACAGAGCTTTGAGGTCGAAGACGGCACACGTCTGGTGCTTGCGTTGGAAGACAATGGCGTCGACGTGCTCCATAGATGTGGCGGGTTTGCCGGGTGCACGACGTGTCGAGTCGAATTCAGCGAGGGTGAGCCGACGGCCATGACTGTCGCCGAACGCGACGTTCTGGAGAAGCGAGGTTTTCTTGGATCTGCGCGTTTGTCTTGCCAAATCGCCTGCGAGGGCTCGATGGTGCTCAGTCCAGTCATGCGCGTTTCCACATCCAACGTCGATGGTCCGGGAGGGCGTCCGGAGGACACCATCACTCCCGATCCGGAGTGGATCTGACACGCCCGGGCGGCAATTCACGGAGGCGGCAGGCCGGGGTACCTCAAAGGTTCTTGACGCGACCGCCCTCTGCTGCGAGTTGTGCTAACTGTTCGAGGCGCTTGCGTCTTGTTTGATCGGTCTTGGCTAGCTTGATCCAACGCAGTGCATTGCGACGATAGGAAACCGGAAAGGCTGCAAACTCGGCGGCTGCTGGGGGGTGTTGGCTCAAGACCTCGTCGAGGTCGGTTGGTTGAATCAAGGCGTCTACATCGTTCATGAAATCCCACGAGCCATTGGCCTTGGATCGTTCGATGGATGCCAGGCCTGCCGGCCGCATTCGTCCCTCGGCAATCAGCCGCGCGGCTCTCTCCTTGTAGCTCTTGGCCCAATACTGCGTGCGCCGCGGCGAGATCAGTTGCATCGTTCGATCATCGTCGAGCTTGCGGCGTACCCCGTCGACCCAGCCAAAGCACAGCAGTTCGTCTAAAGCCTCCTGCGTCGAAACGTACGCATCCGGAACATGTTTCTTGAAGGTGACCAACCAGACTGCCTCTTGCCTCGTATGGTTTGTTTCGAGCCAATCCCCCAGCTCCGTTGCCGACGTGACCTCGAGCTTCTCGAATCGATCAGACTGAGATGCGGGCACGGGTCAGGCCGCCTGAGCTTCGTGTGAAGCGATCGGCACGAGTACCTCGTTGCGACGCAGCGGAGGTGGTGTGGCGGGACCGTTGTATACGGCTACAGCTGGGGTCCCAGTGAGCTCCACGCCAGCGTCGGCCAAGGCGGCTACGAGCTCAGCCTCTTGCCGGCGGAATCTTCCTTCGCTGCGAGATCCTCGATAGCTGCGGGCCGCGTAGAGTCCCGCAGGAACCCGGGTGATCTTGACGCTGTCGTCAACCGGGCGGGGCAAGCTCAGTTCCGAGTAAGTCCGCTCCATGACGAAGCGATACCGATGCGTGCCGTCCCCATTCGGCTGGTGGGTGACGGGGACGGTCATATTCATCCGCAACGAATGGGAGTTCCTCCCGAAGATGAAGGCGGCGAGACGCCGGAATGCGACGTTCCCGGTCGAGCCGAAATCGCCATCAACGATCGTCTCCGCCGCCAGGTAGGACTCATAGAGCCTTATCTCATAGTCTGGGCGGGATACGACCACTGTGTATCTGGGTTGCTCGTATCGGCTCATGTCCCGACTTCGGGGCTCGAACCGCAACCGGATTACCTTCGGCGACAACCGGCCGCGACCAGCCGATTCGACCTAGGTAGAGGAGAAGTCGAAGTCTCGAGAAGTCGCCGTTGTACTGGTTCTTCCCGGGAAGCTGATCCAGTGCATTACTGCGTTGAGTTCGTCAACGACATCCGCGGCCTTGATCACCCTCCCGTCCGGGAACACCAGATCCTCGGTTGTATGGGCGTCGGCCAGCAAGGTGAGGTCGTAGCCACGGTCGAGCGCTGCGTAGGCGGTGGCTCGCACGCACCAGTTGGTGGCGGTTCCGGCGAGGACAATGTGGGAAGCATCCAGCGCTTCTAGTTCGGCCTCCAGAGTCGTCTCCTCGAACGACGAGTTGAAGTTCTTGTGGACGATGGCCTCGTCGGCAGTCGGTGTCAGCTCTGGAACGAGTTGCCATTCCGGGGTTCCGTGGGGCAGCTCCTCGTCTGAGTGCTGTACCCACACCACCGGCATTCCCGCGGCGCGGGCGCCCGCCACGGCACGGACAACACTCATGACAATCTGATTGGCCTCCCAGGCACCAGCCACTACGCCTACCTGCACGTCTACCACTAGGAGCACCGCCTGACTCCCCGACCTGATCGTCGCCATCTTGGATCCTCCTGACACGAGCGGACAGGCTACCCCTCCGTCGATCCTCAATCGATGATCAGGCGCATCATCGGCTTGTGGGGCACGAGCCGCTGGACGACCTCGAACCCAAGCCGCTCGAATGTCGCGGCGAGTCCGGTGTACACGGTCGACGGGGCTTTGCGGTCTGAGGTGTCCCACGGATAGGCCTCGAGAATCCCGCCCCCCTGGCTGCTCACGTGGCCGATAGCTGCCTTGACGAGCACTGTCGTCAGGCCTCTCCCCCGGAACTGCTTGCGAACCACGAAACAAGGAAGAGACCAAACGTTGTCGATCTCGAGGTCGGTCCTGAAGTGTCGAGAGTTGGCCAGGCCGGGGAGGTCGGTACGGCGCATCACACGGCACCACCCGGCGGGCTCCCCGTCTGCGTATACGATCATGCCTGGAGGCGGACCTGCGTCCACGATCGCAAGGAAAGCGGCGCGATTGGGTGCTGTGCTGCCTCCCTTGGCGCCTTTGCTCCACAACGTCGTAGTTGGAATCGTCCAGTACATGCACCAACAACCACTGATACCGCCGCGGCCGAGGATCAGCTCGAGGTCGTCGAAGCGCTCGGTGGTCAGCGGTTCGACTGCGTATCCCTCGATGAGGTTCATGGGGCCAGCGTACATCTGGTGAGCTTCCGAGGGCGCCACGTGCGGTTAGGGTCGATGAGAGGCAGCGGCAACTGAGCCGGGAGGAGTCGGGTGCGGATTCTCAACCGACTGGGGCAGGGATATCTCATCAGACGCGCCACTCCCCTGCCGCTGGTTGGCTCCCCGGGACCGGACCTGCTCGATTCCGCTGATTGGGTCGTTCGAAAAGACTCCGCTGGAGCAGGTTTCCATATGCTGCCATTTGCCGGCCCAAGTCGGTCGCTCCGCGTCGAAGGCGGTTCTGTCGTCCTGGGTGACGCAAGAGCAGTGGGTGCCGGCCCGGGTACCTGGAAGTTAGAGCCGGTCGGCAAGGGCACGCCCTATCTTCGGATTCTCGATGCGGCGGACGCTGCCCGCGGCCTCGGGGTTGTCGACAGTGCGGCGTCGACCACGCCCGATCTTGCTGTCGTGTTGGGCATGTTTGGTCGGGACGATCCTGCGGCGATGTGGCGAATTGACGAGGAGTGCGTGCCGGACGCTAGGTCGATTCACCTCCGCTACCCGTCAGAGCCCGACACGGCGCTCTTCTACAACGAGATCTATCCCCACCGAGCCCCTCCTGGAACGTTCTTCTGTACCTCCGGCTTCGGTACGGACTCGGGCGACCTCGGACCGTGTGGATATGGCGGGATCCAGCATCGCCCAGATGGCTCGCAGCTCGCCATCTTCTCGGTCTGGCACCGGATGGCCACTGCGGAAACGCCGGTGGCCAATGCCCTGGCAACAACAGTTGGGATGAACCCGGCTGCGCACGGGACGGCGTTCAGTGGCGAAGGCGCCGGCAGCTCAATTCGGCTTCGCCTGCCGTGGCGAGTCGGATCTGGCGAGCCGGTTCGGTTCGTCGTCACGGCCGAAGCTCTTCGTGCTGACACGATTCTGTCTGCATACGTTGCTCGAGGCGACGAGCCGTGGATCAGTCTGGGGGCGATTCTGCGCGCCGCGACGGGTGGCCGCCTGATGAAGGACCTCTATGCGTTCATCGAAGACTTCGCCCGGACCGGCAACGTCACCGGCGTAGCCGCCTCCGCGCGTTCCCCCTATAGGGCCCGCTCGGGCGTCTTCGCCAATCCCTGGGTGATCACTTCGCCGGGGTCCCGGATGCTGCAGCCTCTTCACGAAGCCAGGGTGACCGTCTACAGCCCGCATCCGCTAGAGAATCTGTCTGCAGAAGCTGAGGCAGAGGGGGCATCTTTCGGTGTCCTTCTTGCGACCGGCACATCTCGAATGGCGCAGCCGAGCCCGGTCGGGGTCTCGTTTGCAGATTCGGCAACCGAGAGGCGACCCCTACCCGATCTCGCCGGCGTTCCCTACCCGTGAGCCCGGACGCCCATCAATCCCAAAGCGTCGGAAACAGGGTGACCGGCTTGGGCACAGGCACCTCCCCCGGCTGCGGGGGGCCGACCAGCCGCTCGAGCAACGCATCCCAGTCGAAGGACTCTGTGATCTCGGATGCCGGAATCGCCACGAGGCGATCTGTTGGCACGTACAGCGGGATGATGGCGTTGAGAATTGTCTCGATCTCGTTGCGGAACCTGTCGGAGGTGCTACGCACGCCGTCAACGATCAATGGCACGTCCGGCAGCAATCTGACGAAAAGGTCGTATGTGTTGCACCAGCGGCGCACGAGGGGCTTCACGTCGAAGGGATCCTCTCCACCGGTGGCTCGGAGGAAGTAGGCGAAGTTGTCGATGACCGCCCGGTCGGTGATGAGCACATCGGCCCGATTGCGCAGCTCGAGCTCTTGTTGAATCTGCGCCATGATCACCCAGAGCTGAGCCTC
>JASJEG010000185.1 GCA_030064765.1 Acidimicrobiia bacterium
CAGAAGGGTCTTGGGGTCAAGTGCATCTATGTTGCCATCGGCCAGAAGGCCTCGACTGTCGCTGAGGTCGAAGATGCCCTGAGACAAGCCGGTGCGATGGATTACACCGTGATCGTGGCGGCCCCTGCGTCCAGCGCCGCTGCGCTTCAGATGTATGCCCCCTATGCCGGCTCGGCCATCGGTCAGTACTGGATGTACAACGGAGAGCACGCGCTGGTGATCTTTGACGATCTCTCCAAGCAGGCAGTCGCCTACCGCGAGATCTCGTTGTTGCTGCGTCGTCCTCCGGGTCGTGAGGCCTACCCCGGCGACGTTTTCTACTTGCACAGTCGCTTGCTCGAGAGGTGCGCCAAGCTCAGTGACGAGCTCGGTAGTGGATCGCTCACCGGGCTTCCCGTCATCGAGACCAAGGCCAACGACGTGTCGGCCTACATCCCGACCAACGTCATCTCGATAACCGACGGTCAGATCTTCCTCGAGTCGGACTTGTTCTACTCGGGTATCCGCCCCGCTATCAACGCCGGTATCTCGGTTTCCCGGGTCGGCGGTGCCGCCCAGGTCAAGGCGATGAAGAAGGTGGCGGGCCCGTTGCGCCTGAACCTGGCGCAGTTCCGTGAGTTGGAGGCGTTTGCTGAGTTCGGTTCCGAGCTGGATGCGGCTTCGTTGGCGCAGCTCGACCGTGGTCGTCGGGTTGTTGAGGTGCTCAAGCAAGGACAGTTTGCACCGCTGCCGGTGCAGGAGCAGGTCGTCTCGATCTTCGCCGTCACCGAGGGGCACATGGACGATGTTCCTGCTGACGAGATCGATGATTTCGAGGTCGGTCTCCTCGAGTTCGTCCGGTCTCGCTACTCCGGTCTCCTCAACGAGATCCGGGACACCGGTGAGTTGCCGACCGACGGCTTGGTTGCAGCGATCAACGAATACAAGGCTTCGAGAGAGGGATGATCCTTGGCTTCTGCTGAAGTAAGGCAGATTCGGAGACGGATCAAGTCGGTCCAGTCGACGATGAAGATCACGCGGGCGATGGAGCTCATCGCAACGTCGCGGATCGCCAAGGCGCGGGTCAGGGTGGCCCAGTCCCAGCCGTACACCGACAAGATGAACGAGGTGATTCGCAACCTCGGTGCCGGTTCGGCAGGGTTGTCGCATCCGCTGCTGGAGCGGCGCCAGGTGCTGACGGCAGGCATCGTCGTCGTGAGCTCAGATCGCGGCTTGGCCGGTGGTTACAACAGCAACGTGATCCGGATGGCGGAGCACCGCATTCACGATCTGCGCAACGCCGGCAAGCAGATACGGCTCTACACGGTAGGGGAGAAGGCCAAGGCTTACTTCGCCTATCGCAACTTCGAGATCGAGCAAGCTTGGCTGGGGGTCACGGATACGCCCGGCTACGGAGACGCCAGGATGATCGGCAATGCCGTGCTCGAGGAGTACGAGAGCGAAGCCGTTGACTCGGTCGAGGTCTTTACTACCCGATACATCTCGGCGCTCACCCAAAAACCGGTGCTGTGGCCGATCCTTCCGATTGAGCCGCCCGAAGCCAAGGAGGAGGACGCAGCCGTCGGCTACACGTTTGAGCCGTCACCGGAATCGATCCTTGCCCGGTTGCTGCCCCGCTATCTGGAGGGCACCGTATTCGGGATTCTGCTGGAGGCCTCGGCCTCAGAGCATGCAGCTCGCCGGCGGGCCATGAAGGCGGCCACAGAGAACGCCGAGGAGCTTGTGCGCCTCCTTACACGCGAGGCCAACCAGGCGCGACAGGCTGAGATCACAACTGAGATATCTGAAATCGTTGGCGGCGCTGAAGCGCTGGCCAGCGGTTAGAGGAAAAGAACGGAGAGACAGTGACCACAACCACCGCACTTCCAACGGGGCGGATCGTCAAGGTGGCCGGCCCGGTCGTTGACGTTGAGTTTCCCAGCGACGCGATGCCGGAGATTCTCTATGCGCTCGAGGTCGACTTCGAGATCACCGGCGAGACCAGAACCGTCAAATGTGAGGTAGCCCAACACCTCGGCCACAACACCGTCCGCGCCATTGCGCTGGCCCCGACGGATGGTTTGGTTCGTGGAGCTGTTGTTCGCAACACCGGTGTCCCGATCACAGTCCCCGTTGGTGATCAAACACTCGGCCACATCTTCAATGTATGGGGTGACGCCCTCGACGCCCCCGATCAGGAGTTCCCGGGCGACTGGTGGCCGATCCATCGTGAGGCGCCGCCATTCGAAGACGTCGAACCGCAGAAGAAGATCTTCGAAACCGGCATCAAGGTCCTCGACTTGATCTGTCCGTACCTCGAGGGCGGCAAGATCGGCCTCTTCGGCGGCGCCGGCGTGGGGAAGACCGTGCTCATCCAGGAGATGATCAACCGGGTCGCGACTCAGCACGGAGGCGTGTCGGTATTTGCCGGGGTCGGTGAGCGAACTCGCGAAGGCAACGACCTCTTCCTCGAGATGACCGAATCCGGCGTGCTCGAAAAGGCCGCCCTGGTCTTCGGTCAGATGGACGAACCGCCGGGTGTGCGGCTCCGGGTTGCCCTATCGGCCCTGACCATGGCCGAGTACTTCCGCGACGTGCAGCGCCAGGACGTGCTGCTGTTCATCGACAACATCTTCCGGTTCACTCAGGCCGGCTCGGAAGTGTCGACCCTGCTCGGCCGGATGCCATCGGCGGTGGGTTACCAGCCGACTCTGGCCGGCGAGATGGGGATCCTGCAAGAGCGGATCACCTCGCTAAAAGGTCGGTCAATCACGTCGTTGCAGGCGATCTACGTCCCGGCGGACGACATCACAGACCCGGCGCCGCACACAGCGTTTGCTCACCTCGATGCGACGACGGTGCTGTCCCGTCCGCTCACTGCATTGGGTATCTATCCGGCCGTCGACCCGCTCGACTCTGGAAGCCGGGCACTCGACCCGCAGATCGTTGGCGACCAGCACTACGCCGTCGCGACCGAGGTGCAGCAGATCCTGCAGCGCTATCAGGATCTGCAGGACATCATCGCCATTCTCGGTATCGACGAGCTTTCGGAAGAAGACAAGCTGATCGTGGGCCGGGCGCGCCGTATCCAGCGATTCCTGTCGCAGCCGATGTTCGTGGCGGAGGCATTCACCGGCCAACCGGGGGTGAACACCCCGCTCGAGGAGACAATCGAATCGTTCTCGATGCTGGTCAACGGTGACCTCGACCATCTGCCGGAGCAGGCCTTCTATATGGTGGGCGGCGCCGAAGATGCCGAGCGCAAGGCCAAGGAGATCCAAAGCTGATGCCCGGCAAGCTGTTCCGTGTCGACGTTGTTGCCCCCGAGGCAATCGTCTACTCCGGTGACGCCCAGTTCATCTCGGCGCGCACAACCGAAGGCGATATCGGGATCCTGGCCGACCACGAAGCGACGATGGCTGCCCTGGCGACCGGTCCCGTGGAAATCCACGATGCCGACGACAACGTGACGACGATCGGGATCCATGGTGGCTTTCTCCAGATCTACGCCAACAGCGTGACCCTGCTCACCGATAGAGCGGAGATGACTGAAGGTGGGCGGGAAGAGGCGCTCCGGCTTGCGGAGGAACTCAAGGAGGCCCAGCAGCGAGCTATTGAGGCGGAGAACGAGGCTGAGGGCTAAGCCTCCCTTCGCCAGCTAGGCATATGCGCCTCAAGCGATTTCGACCATTGCCGATGACTATTTGGCAATGGTATCTCGACAGCCGACGGGCCCTTCCGACTTCAGCAACCCGCGGGCCGGTATTGGTGCATTCCAGATCACGGTTTCGAGGCTGATCCTGCGCACAGTTGCGGTTGGAGCTCCCGCAGCTGCGGCCAGCGTTGCGATCGTCCATATCTATCAAGGTACGGGGTCTGCAAGAAACTGGCTCTTCCTCGTGCTAGCGCTGGCGCTTGGTGCCGTCAGTTGGCGGGAGTCCCATCGTGCTCGGCCGCAACCGCTGCTGCCGCTCATTGCCATGGTGGTCGTGATCGTCGGCCGGGCTCTGTCGGCGGACCTGTTTGTTGCGGTTGCGCTATTGGTTCCGCTTTTTGTGGTCGGCATGATGGGTTCATTCAGCCTGCCCGATCGGGATTTGCGCATCTTCAACTCGGTCTTCTTCGGCCTCGCCGGGGTTGCCGTCGTGTCCTACGTGATCCGCTTCGATGCAAGCAGCGAGGTGTGGCGAGGGATTGTCGCGGCCGTCGTTGGCGCCGGACTCGGGCTTGCCCTCATCATTCTCTTGAGACGCGCCAACCGGCAGTTTGTGGCCAGGTACGAGAGCCTCTACGACGGAGTATCGATTGGCCTGGTGCGCTTCTCGACAGAAGGCCGCCTGATTGCGGCCAACCGCCAGCTGACCCGCATGCTTGGATACGAGTCCGTCGGCGAGCTCGAAGATAGTGACGTACGTTCGTTCGTTTTCGACGCCGACGATCTGCGGCGCGCTGAAGAGCTCGTCCGCACCGGCGAATCCGGGGAGATCAAACTCCGCAACAGTGACGGTGATCCGGTCTGGGTACAGGTCACATTCGATTCAATCACCGGTAGCGAAGATGCACCGCTCGGCTTTGAGGGGTTCGTCAAAGACGTAACAGAGAGCCGCTTGGCCGAGGCGAGTGCCCAGCGCGCTCAAGCCCGCTTTGCGACCGTGTTCGAGTCGGCTCCCATCGGAATGGCTCTGGTCGATGAGACAGGGGTCGTGATCCGCGCCAACCGTGCTTTCAGCATGCTGGTGGGAACCGATCAGGAGATGCCCAATGGGATCCGCTGGGAAGCCGTGCTCGATGGGCAGCTGGGGAATGCCAAGCGCTTCTTTGACCCGGATTGGAGTGAGGAGTCCGAGCTGAAGGTTGTGACCCCGCTCGGAGGGCGACTGTCGTTGCGACTGCACGTGGCGCGTCCGCCAGGACAGAGCACCAAGAACGAGTTCGTAATCGTGCAGCTCCTCGACGTCACCCCGCACGTCGATCTGCAGACGGTGTTGCGCGACCAGGTCCGTGCGAAGAATGACTTCATTGCGACTGTTTCGCATGAACTGCGGACACCGCTCACCGCCGTTGTCGGCTTCCTCGACGAGCTTCCCAATTCCCTCGGAGACCTCGAATCCGAGTCAGCGGAGATGCTCGAGATCATCTCGTCGGAGGCAAGGTCGTTGAGCAATATCGTTGAGGACCTGCTAGTCGCCGCCCGGGCCGATCTGGACCAGCTGGCCGTCAGAGAAGAGACCGTAGCGGTTGCCGACGTTGTCGAGCGTGTCGTCCGGGCATCAACCCGCATTGCGCGCGATCACGGTGCAGTAGTAACCGCCGAAGACGTCAAACCGGCTCTGGCAGTTGCCGATCCTGGTCGGGTCGAGCAGATTCTGTGGAATCTGCTGACAAACGCAGTTCGTCACGGAGGGGAAAGGATCACGATCGGTACCGAACAACGCGGTCAGCGGGTTGCCATTTGGGTGAGAGATGATGGCCCCGGCCTATCTACGGAGATCGCTGACAGCGTATTCGAGCCATTCCGATCATTCGCCGGCGACAACGGCGTGACAACATCGATGGGACTGGGCCTCTACGTAGTCCAAAAGCTGGCCGAGCTAATGCGCGGATCGGTAGCTGCGACGTCTAACAACGGATACACGGAATTCCTTGTCGATCTGCCTGCAGCGAACGTATCTGCTCGAGCGACTATCGACGCCTAGCCGAGCGACTGGGCGAACCGGTCCACCTGGTCTGGCAGGCCGCGAGCAACGGCCTCGCTCACTACGGGGAAGAAGAGAGTGGACAAGGTGCCCCGCGAAACGACCTCCAATGTGACGGTGACGATCGTTGTTCCGTTGCCGTTTGGGGCCAAGTGCGCTTCGAGAGTGCCTGCAACCTCGCGGGCGTCCAGGTCGAGGGTCATGCGCTGTCCGTAAACCGCATCCGACACGGCCGCAGTGCCCGTGTAGTGCTTCATGGCAACGGTCGTGGTCCAAACAAAGGACTCGAGCTGACCATCTTCGCGACTGACGGACTCGATGACATCTTCAACGGGGCCGATGTTTGCCCAGGTTTCGGCAAGCTGCAACCGCTCCCACACCGCCTCGGCAGGGGCAGCTGCAACGGCCTGGTGGCTGAAAGTGGCTCGCGGCATGCGGGGACATTAGCGCCCAGCGCCGGGCTAGCCGCTGTACTCACAACCCAGTGGACAAGTAGTCTCTAGTGCTAATGCGCAGGAAGTTTCTCCTCTCCGTCCTGGCGACGGACCTAGTTACGCTCGGCATCGCCATGATGCTCGGCTCGGCCCTGACGTTTGGCGAGTTGGTGCCTTGGCAGGCCACCCGTCCCGACCAGAACGTGTGGCCGATGCTTGGGCTGCTGACCGGCGGAGCTCTGCTCGGTTCGTATGCCTCCGTCCGGATGTGGGCGCAGGGGGCGCCCCGCCCCTCATACGGTCGAGCATTGGCGATCGTGTCGATGGCGGCGGCGTTCACGGCGACCGGTATTGCGTTCGGGCGCCCTTCGTACTGGTCGCGCACGTACTTGGCAACGACTATTGCCATCTGGCTGGCCGGGGCGCTGCTTCATCGCTACGTCCGGCGGCGCCGGCCGTGGGCGGAGAATCTGGTGATCATCACCGGAGAGAAGGGGTTGGTCGAGGACCTGCGTGACGCAGACCACACCGAGGTGTTGGAGGTCTACGATCCGGCCGGCGAGCCGCCGACGGAGCCGATCGGAGACGCCACGCTGGTAGCGGATCTGCGACCCGTGATGTCGGATCGGATGGCTCAGTTCGTCTCGTCATGGAATCTCGCCGGATATCCGGTACGGGCATTGTCAACGGTCTACGAGGAATACACCGGCAGGCTGCCAATGGTCCATCTTGCTGAGGGCTGGGAGCTTTCTGCACCCGTCAGCCGGAACGAGTACGCAGGATTCAAGCGCGGCATCGACATCGTGCTCGTACTCGCCACCAGCCCGCTATGGCTGTTCCTGGCGGCGTGTCTGTGGATTGCGGTGCGCATCGACTCGCCCGGGCCGGC
>JASJEG010000030.1 GCA_030064765.1 Acidimicrobiia bacterium
CGCCCATGGCTCTTGTCACCCAGGTGATTGAGCTCGGGGTCACAGGCATACAGCGGTATGCCGAGCTGGACTGCCAGCGACCTCTCCATGTGAGTGGCGTTGAAACAGGTGATGTGTGCGGAATTGTGATCCGGGATTGCATCGGAGATACGTTGAATCAAGCGCGGCCGATCGAGGATCTTCTGGGTCAACGGGTCGGGAGAACCGTCGTCGCAATCCAACAGAGTGAGGCGATTGCGGGCATGCCGCCCCGGAACCCCGGGCAGCAGGTGGATGTAATAGTCGATGATCGAAGGATGAATCGGTCTGCTGGTGATGTAGATGACGTTGGTGTTGGGCAGACGCAGCAACATCAGCAGGCAGAGCATCCGCTCCTCGTAGTGGCGGACTCCCCGGATCTTGCGCAACTCGATCGGATCGAGGCTGAGGCTGGGAATGACGACTACGGTGCGTGGCGCCGAGTCATCGCTGAATACCCTGCGATACATCGGGGCCAGCCGGTTCTGGATGGTGACGAACGCAGCCAACTCATCCGGCGATCCGGCACGAGGCTGCAAGTTGTGTCCCGGTAACACCATCGATGCTCCCCTCCGCCTACACAATATCGACCGCCGCGTCGCAATGTTGGAAATAAGTCGGCGGTCCGGCTTGCAGGGTCAAGGCTGATCGGGAACTGGCCGGCAGCGGAATCACTTACCCCCGCAACGCTACCGGAGCTCTACGACTCCGCTCTGACCGGGACCAGCTTCCATACCTCACCGCTCCACGTTCCGATGTAGAGCTCGCCGAAGCCGTCGACGCCAAAGGTGTTCACCTGACCGGGCTGCAGCGCGGGCCATTCCTCGAGATCGACGGCAGTGCCGTTGTCATAGCGGAACGATCGGATCCAGCCCGAGCACCAATCCGAGTAGAAGTACGTGCCCGCTACTTCCGGGATCGCGCCGCCCCGATAGACATAGCCTCCGGTGACGGAGCACCCTTCTTGGTGCCCGTACTCGACCACGGGCAAGACGGTCTCGGTTTCCTCACATTCCGGACTCGAGAAGCAACGCGATCCCTCCCGGTAGGCCCAGCCGAAGTTGGCTCCGCCGGCGTCGAGACCCACGACGTTGATCTCCTCCCAATCCTGCTGTCCAACGTCTGCTATGTATATCAGACCCGCTTCGTGATCGATCGAGAACCGCCACGGATTCCGCAGTCCGTAAGCCCAGACTTCCGGGGCGCCTCCTCCTGCGACAAACGGATTGTCCGGGGGAGCCAGGTACGGTTCGCCGCCGTCGACGTCGATGCGGAGGATCGTTCCGAAGAGGGTGTCGGACTTCTGCCCGTTGTGCCCACCGTCGCCACCGTCTCCTACAGAGACATAGAGAAAGCCGTCCGGGCCGAACTCCAACATCCCGCCGTTGTGTCGCTCAGTGGGCTGGTCGAACAGCAGTAGCTCTCGGTATGACTCAGCGTCGGCAAATGCAGGGTCGGTGCCGACGGTGTATTCGGCGAGACGGGTGTCGTTGTTGTCGTCGGTGAAGTAGACGAAGAGCCGGCCGTTCTCCGCATACCCAGGGTGAAAGGCCAGACCGAGCAAGCCTTGTTCGATGCCGTTGGCCCATACCCGATCACTGAGATCGAGGAAGGGCTCTTCCTGAATCTCGCCGTCGCCGGAAACGACTTCGATCGTGCCTTCCCGCTGAGCAACGAACAGTCGCGTGTCGCCGCGGGGGGCGGCAATGGCCAACGGACGGTCGATGGCTGCATATAGCGCCAGTTCGACGCCGAGCAGCTCCGGAGGAGGCTCGGTCGTGGTGGTGGTTGTCGTTGTCGTGGTCGTCGTTGTCGTCGAGGTGGTTGTTGTCGGTGGCGCCGTTGTGGTGGCAGCAGGCAAGGTGGTCGTGGTGACAGAGGTGGTAGGTGGGGAGCTCGTTGTTGTGCTCTCCGACGGCGTTGTGTCGCTGCCCGAGCACGCGCCAACGAGCAAGACGCCGGCAACCAGCCACATGAATCTCATGCGCTGCAGGCTAATGCGAGCCGCCAATGCGGGGCGCCTTCGGCTCAGTCGGTAATCCCGTCCGTATACACCTCGATTGGCGGACACGCACACACGACATGGCGATCCCCATAGGCGCCGTCGATGCGGCCCACCGGAGACCAGTACTTGTCGACCCGCAGCCCCGGCACCGGGAAGGCCGCCTGTTCACGGCTGTACCCGTGCTCCCATTCATCGCTCACGACATCGTCGGCGGTGTGGGGCGCATTCCGCAACGGGCTGTCCTCCAACGTGACCTGACCCGCAGCAATGGCATCGACCTCTGCCCGAATCGCCAACATCGCCTCGACGAACCTATCCAGTTCCTGCAGGCTCTCGGATTCCGTCGGTTCCACCATGAGCGTGCCGGCAACTGGGAACGACATTGTGGGTGCGTGAAACCCGTAGTCGATGAGTCGTTTGGCGAAATCGTCTGCAGTAACGCCCACTCGAGACTTGATCTCTCGCAGATCCAGGATGCACTCATGCGCAACGAGACCGCGGCTCCCGGTGTAGAGCACCGGGTAACTATCACCCAGTCGAGCGGCAACGTAGTTGGCGGACAGGATCGCGACCTCGGTCGCCTTGGCCAGCCCCTCCGCCCCCATGAGAGCAATGTATGCCCACGAGATCGGCAAGATGCCGGCCGAGCCCCATGGAGCTGCAGCCACGGCGCCAACGCCATCGCGAGAACCAGCCTGATCGTCGACTAGAGGGTGCCCGGGCACAAAGGCTTCGAGGTGAGCCTTCACCCCGATCGGGCCCACCCCGGGCCCGCCACCACCGTGGGGGATGGCGAACGTCTTGTGGAGATTGAGGTGAGACACGTCGCCGCCGAACTCGCCCGGCTTGGCGACACCAAGAAGTGCGTTGAGATTGGCGCCGTCGATGTAGACCTGACCGCCGTGTTCGTGCACGATGTCGCACACCTGCCGCACCGACTCCTCGAAGACTCCGTGCGTTGACGGATACGTAATCATGAGAGCGGCAAGCCGATCGGAGTGCTCGACCGCCTTCTGCTTCAGATCATCGATGGCGATGTTGCCGGCATCATCGGTAGCCACCAGCACCACTTTCAGCCCGGCCATAACGGCGCTCGCCGGATTGGTGCCGTGCGCCGACGCCGGGATCAGGCATATGTTCCGATCACCCTCTCCCCTGCTGTCGTGGTAGGCGCGGATCGCCAGCAGTCCGGCGTATTCACCCTGAGAACCGGCATTGGGCTGCAACGAAACTGCGTCATAACCAGTGGCCTCTGCCAGCCACCGCTCGAGGTCGGTGATGAGCTCGAGATAGCCGGCCGCTTGCTCGAGTGGAGCGAACGGGTGAATGTCGGAGAACTCGGGCCACGTCACAGCAGCCATCTCCGTGGCCGCGTTGAGCTTCATGGTGCACGAGCCGAGTGGGATCATCGAGCGATCCAGGGCAATGTCGCGTTGCTGCAGTTTGCGCAGGTATCGCATCATCTCGGTTTCGCTGCGGTAGAGGTGGAACACCTCGTGAGTGAGGTATGGCGTCGTTCGCCGCAACTCGTCCGGAATCCCTGCGGAGGCCTCGTTCGCCGCACCGTTAACGAAGAATGACTCGACCACGGCACCGACCACGGCCACATCAGTCGTCTCATCCAGTGAAATACCAACCGTGTCCTGGTCGACAAGGCGCAGGTTGAGTCGTCTGTCCTCGGCGGCCGCAACAACCTCCTCGGCCCGGCCCGGCACGCGCACGGTAAGCGTGTCGAACCAGGTGTCGTTGGTTACCTCGACGCCACCCGCCCGCAGCCGGCCGGCCAGCTCCGAGGTGAGCCGATTCAGTCTCTCGGCAATCGCCTGCAAGCCATCGGGCCCATGCCACACGGCATAGAGCCCCGCCATTACCGCAAGCAACGCCTGTGCGGTGCAGATGTTCGACGTCGCCTTCTCGCGTCTGATGTGCTGCTCGCGGGTGGTCAGGGCCAACCGCAAGGCCATCCGATTCTTGGAGTCCTTCGAAACCCCAACAAGACGTCCGGGAAGGGACCTCTTGTAAGCCTCTTGAGTGGCGATGAACGCAGCGTGCGGCCCGCCGTACATCATCGGAACCCCAAAGCGCTGGGAAGACCCGACTGCGACGTCGGCACCCATTTCTCCGGGCGGCGTGAGCAGGGTCAGAGCGAGCAGATCCGTGGCGACGGCCACCATGACGCCAGCGTCCTTGAGATCAGCGATCAGCGACCCCCAGTTGCGGATGGTGCCACTCGACCCAGGATATTGCAGGACGACCCCAAAGCACTGCTCGGGGTCGATCGCGGCCGGATCCCCAACGATGATGTCTATCGACAGGGGCCGTGCCCTGGTCTGGACCACCTGGATCACCTGAGGGTGGCAATCGGCGTCGACGAAGAATGCGGATGCCTTGCTCTTGGATACTCGGCGCAACATCGTCATGGCCTCCGCGACCGCCGTCGCCTCATCCAACAGCGAGGCATTGGCGATATCGAAGCCGGTGAGATCGCTCACCATGGTCTGGAAATTGAGCATTGCCTCGAGACGACCTTGGGAGATCTCAGGCTGATATGGCGTGTACGAGGTGTACCAGCCGGGGTTCTCGAGAACGTTGCGCAGGATCACCAGCGGTATATGGGTGTCGTAGTAGCCCATGCCGATCAAGGATGTGTACACCGCGTTGGCGGCACCGAGCCGCCGGAGCCGAGCCAGGACACCCGGCTCGGAATCCGCGACAGGAAGGTCGAGGGTGTCACGAATTCGGATCGATTCGGGAACTGCCAGCGAAGTCAGTTCCTCCAGGGACTCGACACCGACGACTTCGAGCATGCGAGCCACATCGGGGTCGGACGGACCGATATGCCGGTCGCTGAAGCGAGCGACGTGATTCGCAGCCTTGTGTTCTTTTAGCTCCACTGGCACCTCCTCACTGGCCGACCGTCGATACGCGATCGGCCTGCGCCCCGCTCTGTCGTGGGTGCCTGAGAGATTCACCGGCAACGCTGCCGGCTTTCCCCTTCGGCGGGACCATCTCGATCCACTTTCCAGAGGTGCCTCGTCCGAGCGGTTCGATTGCCTGAGAGTTTCCTGGGGCGGTTGCTCCTTCGGCGTCGGCTCTTCGACCGATCTCTCCCGCACGGCGTCAACGGCTGTGCGTTGCCGACTGTACACGATGCAGTGGAGGTGAGTCACGCCGTTTTCGAACTCTGCCCGATTCGATAGGGTGGTCGGACGGAGGAACCATGACACGACTAGATGAAACCGCCCGCACCGCCTTTCTCGCGACCCACGATGGCTGGGAGATCGAGGCTGAGACCATGCGGAAGACCTTCATGCTGCAGGACTTCAACGCAGCGCTTGGGTTCGTTACCCGCGTCGGTCTGCTCGCCGAGGTCGCCGACCACCACCCCGACATCGACATCCGGTGGAACAAGGTGACCCTGGCGCTATCGACCCACAGCGAAGGCGCTCTCACGGCCAAGGACACGGAGCTGGCAAACCAGATCGAAGGCTTGTTGCGGTAAGACGCCGCCGCCGACCACACGTCACTCTCTGTCTCGAGCCACCGCTAGTGAACTATTTCGCGCGCTTTTCCCGACATTGCCAAGGCCCGCATTGATATAGTCGCCAGAGCCGGGCGGCCTCCACCGCCCAGTCAACCGATGGAGGGAGCGGTCCAGTTGCTCGAGGTAGCAAACCTGGAGGTTGTGTATCACGACGTCGTTCTCGTCCTGCGCGGCATCTCTTTCAGTGTTCCCGATGGCCAAATCGTGGCGCTGTTGGGCGCCAACGGCGCCGGCAAAACAACCGTACTGCGTGCAATTTCAGGCCTACTCGACGTCCACCATGGGGACATCACCAAAGGCGAGGTTCGAGTTGACGGCAAGGCCACGCACCGGCTGACCCCTGCGGCAATCGTCGACCGGGGTGTCACCCAGGTGATGGAGGGCCGCCGCGTATTTGCGGAGTTCACCGTGGAGGAGAACCTGCGCGTTGGCGCCCATACCAACCCCGACGAACGTGAAGAGAACCTGGCCCGGGTCTTCGATCTCTTCCCAGTACTCAAGGATCGTCGCAAGCACACTGCTGGGTACCTCTCGGGCGGCGAGCAGCAGATGCTGGCGATGGGCCGAGGCCTGATGTCGGACCCGCGTTTTCTGCTGCTGGATGAACCCAGCCTCGGGTTGGCTCCACTGCTGGTACAGCAGATTCGCGACTTGATCGTTGAGATCAACCGGCAGGGGACGGCCATCCTGCTCGTCGAGCAAAACGCCACCATGGCTCTGTCAATTGCCCAGCACGGCTACGTCATGGAAACCGGCAAGATCGTGATGGATAAGCCTGCCGACGAGCTCATGCGGGATGAGGACGTGCAGGAGTTCTATCTCGGACTCGGCGGTGCTGGTGGGGAACGCAAGTCATTCCGCGAGGTCAAACACTACAAGCGACGGAAGCGCTGGCTGTCATGACTGATCGGCTACTCACCGTCACCGATATCCGCCTGGCTTTCGCCGGCGTGGTGGCTCTCGACGACGTCGGTTTCGAAGTCAACCAGGGCGAACTGTTTGCCATCATTGGGCCCAACGGGGCCGGCAAGACCTCGATCTTCAATTGCCTCAACGGTGTCTATCACCCTCAGCAGGGTTCGATCACATTCGCCGGCCACGACATCCTCGGCATGAGAGCCCATCGCATTGCCGAACTGGGTATGGCACGCACCTTCCAGAACATCGAGCTCTTCGAGAACCTCACCGTGCTCGACAACATCCTGCTGGGCCGCCATCTCAGCTTCTCCTACGGCCCGTTCTCGGCAGCCATCTACCGCGGTCGAGCCAAGCGGGAGGAGATCGAGAATCGCGCTCGAGCCGAAGACATCATCGATTTCCTCGAGATTCAGGCCTTCCGCAAGAGCCTGGTCGGCATGCTCCCCTACGGGGTGCAGAAGCGGGTCGAGCTCGGCAGGGCATTGGCCATGGATCCCAAGCTCCTGCTACTCGACGAGCCCGTCGCCGGCATGAACCTGGAGGAGACCGAGGACATCGCCCGCTTCATTCTCGACATCAAGGAAGAACTGGGCATTGCCATGATCCTCGTCGAGCACGACATGGGTCTGGTGATGGATATTGCAGACCGGGTGATGGTTCTCGACTTCGGTCGCAAGATTGCAGAGGGGGTTCCCTCGGTCGTGCAGCAGGATCCCGAGGTCATCCGGGCCTATCTCGGCGAGGAGTTCAAGAGCGAAGAACTGCACTCCGCCGAAGTAGAGGCTGCCGAGGCAACAGGAGGAGCGTCATGACGACAACCGCCGAGCGACCCCGCAGCGACACTCCGAGCCTCGCCTTCACCAGCATGACCGCCTGGCTGCGGGACATCGCACACAGCGAGCCAGAACGCATCGGGCTGCGGGAGAAGGAGTTCGGAATCTGGCAGGAGACCACGTACGCCGAGTACTGGGAGCTCGTCGAGACGGCCGGAATGGCGCTGCGGGCCCTGGGGGTCGAGCCCGATGACAAGGTCGCCATCCACTCCGAGAACCGGCTGGCATGGGTGGTGTCAGATTTGGCGATCCAGGGGATTCAAGCGGTCTCCGTCGGCCTGTATTCGACCAACCCCGCTCCGGAGGTGGAGTATCTGCTCGGCCACTCTGAATCGAAGGTGTTGATCGCCGAGGATCAGGAGCAGGTCGACAAGGCGCTGGCTGTACGCGACAAGTTGCCGCAACTCCAGAAGATCATCTATGTCGAGCCGCGCGGTGTCAGCACCTACGACGATCCGATGCTGCTCTCGTGGGAGGACTTTCTCGAACTCGGACGCCGGGAGCTGGCGGCCAATCCGAACCGTTTCGACACGCTAGTCGACGGAATTGACCCGGTGACCACAGCCACGATCGTGTACACGTCGGGGACGACGGGTCCCCCCAAGGGGGCCATGCTCTCCCATAGCAATCTCGTGTGGACTGCGGCCGAGGCTCGCAGCGTTATCGCCAGCGGTGAGATGCCGGACGAGATCGAGCTGCTGTCTTACCTCCCACTTTGCCACGTCTTCGGTCGGCTCTACGACCTGGCATACGGGCTGGCCGCACGCGCCACGGTCAACTTTGCCGAGTCGGTCGATACGGTTGTCAGCGATCTGCAAGAGATCCAACCGACCTATTTCCCGGCGCCGCCCCGCATCTGGGAGAAGATGGCCGCCGGTGCCCAGGTCCGGATGGCACATGCCTCGCTGACGAAGAAACTGATGTACGGCGCGTTCCTGAAAGCCGGGATGTGGAACGCCGATCGGATCCTGGAACGAGGATCGCGCGGCTCCGTCGGAGAAGCGGTTCACCGCATCGGCTGGGTGTTCGTCTACCGATCCCTGCAAAGGAAGATCGGAATGTCCCAATGCCGCCAGGCGGTCTCCGGGTCGGCACCGATCGCACCCGAAGTCCTCAAATTCTTCATGGCGCTCGGGGTTCCCATCGTTGAGGGCTGGGGAATGACCGAGACAACCGCCTTGGGAACCATCAACCAACTCGATCGAATCAAGCTGGGAACCATCGGTGAGCCGCTGGAGGGCTGTGAGATTCAGATCGCCGACGATGGCGAAATCCTGGCCCGCCACCCCGCGGTGTTCATGGGCTACTTCAAGAACCCGGCAGCCACTGCCGAGGCTATCAACCCGGAAGGGTGGCTGCACACGGGAGATGTCGGCGAGTGGGATGACAATCACATCCGGATCATCGACCGCAAGAAGGACATCATCATCACCGCCGGCGGCAAGAACATCTCGCCTTCGGAAATCGAGAACCGGCTCAAAGTGTCACCCTTCATCAAGGAGGCAATGGTCATCGGTGACCGCCGCAGGTTTGTTTCCGCCCTCATTGGGATCGAGTTTGATGTCGCCGCCAACTGGGCGCAGCGCCGGAACATCACATTCACAACGTATCGCGATTTGAGCGAGAAGCCGGAGTTGATCGAGTTGATCGGCAAGCAAGTCGCGGCAACCAACGCCGAGTTTGCCCGGGTGGAGCAGATCAAGGAGTTTCGGCTGCTCCCCAAGGAACTGGATCATGACCAGGGAGAGTTGACCGCAACCCAGAAGATCAAGCGGGGGGTGCTGGAGGAGCAGTTCTCCGAGATCATCGAGGAGATGTACTCGTGACGGAGTTTCTCCAGGCAACGGTCAATGGCATCGCCACCGGGGCGATCTATGGCCTGCTGGCGCTCGGATTCGTGATCATCTACAAGTCGAGCGAGGTGCTGAGCTTTGCCCAGTCGGGCCTGATGATCTTGGGTGCTTTCTGGGTCGTCTACTTCTCCAGTGTCCTGGCGCTGAACTTCTGGTTGGCGGTGTTGCTCGGAGTACTGCTATCGGCGCTCATCGGAGTTGCCATCGAGCGCAGCATGCTGCGACCGATGGTGGGCAAGCCGGCGTTCTCCGTTGCCATCCTCACCATCGGTCTCAACATCGCGCTGACGGTGATCGGATTCGACCTGATCGGTGTCGAGATACGATCACTGGGCGATCCGTGGGGCATCCAGAAGGTTGAGATCGGGCAGCTGGTCGTCAGCCAGAAGGACGTTGCGACCATCGTCGCCAGCGTGATCGTGGTTGGCGCCCTGCTGGCCTTCTTCCGGTACTCCCGCTTCGGGCTGGCGATGCGAGCCACCGCCATCGATCAAGAGACTGCGCTTGCCCAGGGCATTCCCGTTGCCAGAGTATTTGCCGTCGCCTGGGCAATCGCCGCCGGTCTCGCCACCATTGCCGGCGTCTTCCTTGGAGCGGGAACCGGGGTGACGGCGGCGATCGGGGTGCGGGCGATCCGGGCACTGCCGGCGGCGGTCATCGGTGGGTTGGATTCGATCCCGGGGGCCATCGTCGGCGGACTAATCGTCGGCCTCGCCGAGGCGTACACGGTGGCCTACCAGGCCGAGTATCTCGGCTTCCTCGGTCAGAACTTCTCAACTGCGGTTGCCTACGTAGTCATGTTCTTCGTGCTGCTGGTGCGGCCGTACGGCATCTTTGGCACACGTGAGGTGGTTCGGGTATGAGGGGCAGACCGGGCCTCGTCACCGCCTATCAGCGGGACATGGCGATCTTTCCCACCAATACCCAACGCGTTTGGTTTGCCGCCTTTGCACTGGTCATGGCGCTGCTCACCTTTGTGCTCTCAGACGACCTGGCGCTGCGCGGCGCCAGCGCTGCTGCGGCAGCGGTGGGTGCCATCGGGTTGAACCTAGTCACCGGATGGGCGGGGCAGATTTCGCTGGGACACGCCTTCTTCCTGGGGATCGGCGCCTATACCGCGGCCGCCCTTGGCGGAGAAACCGGGGGGCCTCTCATCGGACTGGGTCTGGAGATGTGGATCTGGCTGCCGGCCGCCGGTCTGGTGGCGGCCGTTGCCGGGATCGTGGTCGCCCCTATCGCCACCCGGCTACGGGGCCTCTACCTGGCTTTTGTGACCCTGGGTCTGGTCTTCATCGGAGAGCATATTTTCCGGGAGTGGGATTCGCTCACCGGTGGCATCGGAGTGGGAAGAAGCGCCCCCAAACCGATACTGTTCGGGTACGACCTGAGCCGGGAAGGGAGCTTCCTCGGTTTCACCCTCTCCGCCGAACAGCAGTACCTCCTGTTTGCCCTGGTGGTGCTGCTGGTAATGGGGTTCCTCGCCAAGAACCTGGTCCGCGGCCGGGTGGGTCGCGCCTTTTCCGCCATCCGCGACCGCGATGTCGCCGCCGAGATCATGGGCATAAACCTGGCACGCCACAAGCTGATCGCCTTCGCCATATCGTCGTTCTACGCAGGCATCGCTGGAGCGCTCCTATGGACCTTCGTGGGGTTCATCGAGCCGCGATCGTTCAGCCTCACCTTGTCGATCGTCTACATCGCAATGATTCTGATCGGTGGAGCAGCTTCGATCATGGGATCGATCATGGGTGCGGTCTTCATAACGTTCCTGCCGCGCATAGTCGATCTGCTGTCGGGTTATGTTCCGTTCATCGAGGACTCGCCGACCGGTGGCTTCCTCACGGTCTCTCAGGTCGAGCAGATCCTGTTTGGTTTGCTCATCGTCGTCTTCTTGATAGTGGAGCCGCTCGGTCTGTACGGCATCTGGATTCGGATTCGCAATTACTGGAAAGCTTGGCCGTTCTCTTATTGATATCAACAGTTACCCATGACAGGATTGGCGAAGGAGGAGGAGAAACCATGAGAAGACGATGGATACGGATCGGAGCCCTACTGGCCGCCTTGGCGCTGCTGGCGACGGCGTGCTCGCAGGATGACGAGGCGGAGACGACAACAACTGCTGCACCGGCTACCACAGCCGCGCCAGCGACTACAACAACCGCAGCTGCAACCGAAACCACGGCGGCGGCAGCAACGACCACCGCAGCCCCCGAGCCTGGGGTGGTCTTCGGCAAGGGCGTTACCGCCGAGCCGTGCCCGGACGGGAATCCCGATAATGGGTGTATCTACCTCGGCGTCATATCCGATCTCAGCGACGGTCCATTCGCCCCGCTGGCGATTCCGGCGACCGCCGGCATCGTCGAGTTCTGGAACAAGGTCAACGCCGACGGTGGACTCAACGGCTTCGACATCGCCATCACGGCCGACAACACCGTGGACGCTCAGTACAACCCGTCGGCACATGTCGAAGGGTACGTCGAGATCGAGCCCAACATTCTCCTGCTGGCGCAGTCGTTGGGCACCCCACAGACTCAAGCGGCATTGCCTCAGTACATCGAGGACAACATGTTTGCGGTACCGGCCACCTGGTGGTCGGGATGGGCCTTCCCGGAGACCGACGGCAACGGACTGGTTCTGGAGACTGGGGTCAGCTACTGCCTCGAAGCGATGAACGATGTCGATTTTGTAGTCGGACAGTTGGGAACCGACTTCACCTACGCCGTGGTCGGATTCCCTGGTGATTTCGGTGGCGATGTTGCGGCCGGGATCGCCCATGCGGCCGGAGAATATGGCCTGGGCGATCCGGTCTTCCAACTGACCCAGGTTCCACTGTCGGCCGGCGGGGATGTGTCCGAAGCGGTATCGCAGATACTGGCAACCAGCCCGGATGTCGTCTTCATCACAACCGGTCCCGGTGAGCTCGCACAAACCATGGGTGGCGTGTTCGGAGCAGGCGGTACAGCGCTGTTCATCGGAACCCATCCGAGCTGGAACCCGGGCCTGGTCGCTCAAGAGGCACTCTTGCCGGCGCTGCAGGCCGCCTACTTCCAGTCTGGGTTCATGCCCACATGGTTTGGAGAGAGCGCCGGCCATGACGCTGCTCGAGCTGCGGCGGACGCCGTCGGGCAAGATCCCAACGAGTGGTTCTTGATCGGTTGGGCTTCCCAATATGTGGTCAAGGCTCTGATCGAAGCCGGCATCGGCAACGGTGATATCACCCGAGAGGGCTTGGTGGCTGCCCGCGAGCAGCTCACCGATGTCAGCTTCGACGGGATGCTACCGAACGCCAGCTACGTCGGAGATGCCAACGATGTGGCACCGCGCGAGAGCCTCATCAACCAGGTCGATCCTGCGGCTCCGGGCGGAACGGTCAATGCGGCCCCGATGTTTGTCGGACCAACGGCTGCCGCATACGACTTCAGCGCACCCTGCTTCGTTCCGTAGGCGGGGTCAGAGACACGACTATCAGAAGGGGCCCCGGTAAGTGGGGCCCCTTCTTCATGCTCCGGAGTCGTTGGCTGTGACGATGAAGTCGATGATCTCCCCGATCATCTCATCACCGGACAGCAGAGCGGCAGAGTTGTGGTCCGCGCCGGGGACGATTAGCAGTCGCTTCGGGCCGGGCAGACCGTCATAGATGCTTCGACTCTGCTCAACCGGGACAGTGGAATCTCTGTCGCCGGCGATCACCAATGTCGGAACATCGATCGTGGCGACGAGCTCATCGGACTCGTAACGGTCCTTGAGCAGCGCCGAGACCGGGAGCCACGGGTAGTGGTATCGCCCGACCGCAACCAGCGACGTGAACGGCGATCGCAAGACCAGCGCCGCCGGCGCGTGCTCGGTCGCAAGTTCGACGGCGACGGCTGCACCGAGTGACCCGCCGAAGTACACCAGTGGGATCCCTGGCCCCTGCTCCTCCAGGTAGGCAACAGCAGCGCGGGCGTCCCGGGCAAGACCGTCCTCCGTCGGGTGGCCCGGGTTCCCGCCATACCCGCGGTAATCGGTCAGCAGGACTCCCAAGCCCGCCGCGGCGAGGGCGCGGCCCAGCGGTGCCCGACCTCCCCTATTGCCGCCGTTGCCGTGGAGGACGATCACCGTCGGTTGCGACGGCTCCGGTGGCCGGTACCAAGCGGCAAGAGTGAGACCGTCGGCGGTCTCGTAGGACACCTCCGCCCACCCTGATCCCATAGCCGCGATCGAAGGTACCCGGCTATCCGGGAAGTAGATGAGTTGCCGTTGCAGCGCCCACACACCGAGGATCACTATCGCAAAGGCGGCAAGAAACGCCAAGGCCCCCAATCGAATACTCCTTGCTCGTATCATTGCCAACCCAGACCAACTATTGCATGCCGCCGGCGCTGCCGGACCGATTGGTAGCTTTGGTACAGCGACCCGGAACGACCGAACGCCTGAGGAATCGCCCTTACGCCCGAAGTATGCCGATAATCGAGCCATGAAGAGACACCTCACCGTCTTACCCAGCCTGCTTCTCGCCCTTGTGTTGGGGGCCTGCTCGGATGAGGCCGACGTCGTCGGTGCCGAGAGCACCGACACCCGACCTACCACCACTGCGGCGTCAACAACGACCACAACAACTGCGGCGCCTTCCACGACGAGCTCAACTGTTGCCACCACCACGACAGCAGCCGCAACCACGACCAGCACCACCACGACGACAACCACCAGCACGACGACCACAACAACTACGACCACAACCGCGGCGCCAACAACCACCACGACTACGACGACTGCCGCACCCACAACAACAACGACCGCGGCACCGACAACTACGACAACATCGATCGACTACGTCGCCGTAGGGGCACAGCTGTCGATAGACCTGGGTTGCCTGGTCTGCCACTCGATCGATGGGTCGGCAGGCCTCGGCCCGACGTGGGCCGGACTCGCCGGCTCTACCCGCTCACTTGCTGACGGTTCGACGGTGACGGCAACGGCGAGCTACATCCAGGAGTCAATCGTGGCACCGGACGCAAAGATCGTCGCCGGATACAGCGCCGGAGTCATGCAGAACAACTACGGCGGATTGAGCGCCGAAGAGCTGACCGCACTGGTCGCATACATCTCGTCCCGCTGAGACTTCAGACGGGTTCGCCGTACTTCCTGGCGTGCTCCTCCGCGGCGCTACTCATCCAGTCATCTCGCTCGATGCGCCCCTTGAACGCATCGAGGGCGGCTGTGACCAAGGCGATGTCGTCGGATTGGAAGTTGGCGATCTGCCGGAAGCTCGTGATCCCGAGATCCTTCAGAGTACGTTCCAACTTGGGGCCGATTCCACGCACCTTCTTCAGATCGTCATCTGCGCGCGGACCGGCGCCGGCGGTTCGTTCGGCTATCTCCGCAATGGCGGCGAGGCCTTCTTCCTTGGTCGGCTCTGGCCCAGCGGGCGTCTCTGCTGCAACCGCCTCTTCAGCTGCACTTGCTGCCGGGTCTGCTTCTATGACGACCACGTCCTCAACCAGAGCTGCGGCTGGAGCCGCTGCGGTGGTTGTGGTCAAGTCCGCCTCCAGTGCTGCGACCCGGGAAGCGCTGTTGGCTAGGTCGGCACGCACCCGGCCGAGATCCTCCTCCATGGCGGTACGATCTGCCTGGCACGCATCGAGACGGGCAGACAGTTGCTCGATCTCGCGGTCCTTCTCCGCCAATACGCCAGCCTTGCGCTCCAGATCCTCCTCCAACCCACTCCTCGCGTCCAACTCCCCGGACAAGCGCTCGATCTCGGCATTCTTCTCCGCCAATACGCCAGCCTTGCGCTCCAGATCCTCCTCCAACCCACTCCTCGCGTCCAGCTCCCCGGACAAACGCTCGATCTCGGCATTCTTCTCCGCCAATACGCCAGCCTTGCGCTCCAGATCCTCCTCCAACCCGCTCCTCGCGTCCAGCTCCCCGGACAAGCGCTCGATCTCGGCGTCCTTCTCCGCCAGCTCGGCCTTCACGGTTTCGAGGTCGGCGCCAATCCCCTCAGCCTCTTCGAGCTTGCTACTCACTTCGGCAAGCTTGGCTTGCTCTGCCTTGACCTCGAGCTGAGACCTTTCCAGATCGGCCTGCAAGTCACCGGCCTTGGCCTCTGCCGTCTGCACATGGGATCGGGCATCCTCCAGTTCGGATTCGTACTCCCCACCGATATTGGCGCGCTGCACCCACCGACCCAGTATCCAACCGATCGCCAGTCCAACGAGTGTGGCAATCAGCATGAACACCACAATCTCAGCGGCAGCCCACCCAGTTCCGTCGAACATCAACCGTCTCCTTCTCGAATCACGAACTCGATCCTTCGATTCTGTGCTCGCCCTTCCTCCGTTGCGTTACTGGCGAGTGGTTGCTCATCGCCGTAGCCAATAGCGGTCAAGCGCGCCGCTTCGATACCGCCCGAGACTAGATAGCTGACGACCGCTTCTGCCCTTTGTTGTGACAACAGCTTGCTGGCGGCCGTTTCGCCCTGATCGTCCGTGTGGCCCGCAACGATGAATGCGGTTTCCTCATCGCTACTGATGATGTCGGTTGCCGAATCGAGCAAAGACCTAGCCTCGTCCGTTAGGACAGCCTCGCCTTCCACAAAGAGAACAGTACCGGCCAGCAGGCTGGTGAGCTGCGACGCAATTGCACCCGGGTCGAGCGCCACCTCGACAACCACCGTGAGCTCGTCCGCGGCTACCTCCTCGGCAAGCAAGCTGATGCTGGCAATCAGGTCCTGATCCGCGCCGAGGCCTGTGATCGTGAGAGTGTCATCGGTGACGTCGATACTCCAAGGATCGATACGGGTGACGACATCGAGCAGTCCTGGAATCGAATCGAGCCACATCGACCCGGCAACGTCGGCGATCTGCATTGTGCTTATCACCCGCGAGTTTGCATGGAGGCGCTGTGCCGCATCCACGATGCCGTCGATGGTTTCCGCATTGGGCATCGTTCCTGCGAGCACGATCGTGCCATCCTGGGACGAAGCCGAGAAGTCGGGTTCCGGCAGCTGCGCTATGGACAGATCCGCAGTAACAGTGAGGACGTCATCGAGCACTAGCTTCACCTCGTTGGTGAGCCCCTCGCGGGCAGCTTCAGAGATGACCTCTCCATCGACCACAAAGCCTTCGTCGTCTGCCACGAACCCCCCAGATCGGAGCTCGCCCAGATAAGCGAACACGTCACGGATCCGTCCCAGCCACGGCGTCTCGGCGACGTCTTCGCCAACCACAAGTGCGTTGATGACGCGGCCTGCTCCGAACTGCGATTCGGCCGCTTCGACCAGGTCGGCTGCAACATCGTCATTAGGAACGAAACCTCGCATCGAGGCCACCTCGTTGACGATCCGGACGACGACGGATGGGCTGCGCAGGGTGATTGGCGCCACGTCCACAATGACTATCTCGTTGTCGACATTGCGGACGCCGGGGATTGCGTCGACCAGTTCCTCGATGCTGTCTGCAACCTCCGCCGAGGACGCGCTACCGATGAGACGGGCATCACGACCCGAGAAGTCGACCGACACGTCATATCCGGCCGCGGCTAGCTGCTCTCTCGCTGTATCGCGCAACGTGGCTTCGGCGTTGTCGACACCCCAGACCAGGGCGACCAGCACCACAACCACCCATAGCCCCATCAGCCAGAGGATCGCCTGAGGTAACGCTGTGCTGTCGGCCCGTCGGTCGAATGACACAACCACTCCTACCGGGGAAGGCTCTTTCGAAGTTAGTCCAGAAGTGCGCTTCCCGCCACTCTCAGTTACCAACCTCACAGCGCATCTTGGAATATGATAACGCTAGACTCAAGTTATACCTTATGTGTATACTCAACATATCCTCAACACATCAGCGAGCCCGGCTCTGGGCTCGGGCAGAACAGGAGAACCCAAATGGCTAGAGCGGTAGGCATCGACCTCGGCACCACAAACTCAGTGGTTGCGGCACTCGACGGCAATGACCCGCAGGTAATCGCAAATGCCGAAGGTCAGCGCACCACCCCGTCGGTGGTGGCTTTCGCCAAGAACGGCGACGTGCTGGTCGGCGAGCAGGCCAAGCGCCAAGCGATAACAAACCCGGATCGCACCGTCCGCTCCATCAAGCGGCACATGGGTGAAGACTGGTCCGTTGAGATCGATGGCAAGACATACACCGCCCAGGAAATCTCAGCTCGCATCCTGATGAAGCTGAAGCGCGACGCTGAGAAGTACCTCGGCGAGCCGATAACCGAAGCCGTCATCACCGTTCCCGCATACTTCGGCGATGCCCAGAGGCAGGCAACCAAGGAAGCCGGCCAGATTGCCGGCCTCGAGGTCTTGCGCATCGTCAACGAGCCGACCGCAGCTTCGCTGGCTTACGGTATGGACAAGAACGAGGATCAGCTGATCCTCGTTTACGACCTCGGTGGAGGCACCTTCGACGTCTCCGTGCTCGAGATCGGCGAAGGTGTCTTTGAAGTCAAGTCCACCAGCGGCGACACCAGCCTTGGTGGGGACGACTGGGACGATCGTGTCATGGACTGGCTGGTGAGTGAGTTCAAGAACGAGCACGGCGTCGATCTGTCACAGGACCCAATGGCGCTGACCCGCCTCAAGGAAGCCGCAGAGAAGGCCAAGATCGAACTGTCTTCCGTCTCAGAGACCGAGGTCAATCTGCCGTTCATCACGGCAACTGACGCGGGACCGATCCATCTGCTCAAGACGCTGAACCGCTCCGAGTTTCGCAAGCTGACCGACGATCTGGTGGAGCGCACCCGCGCCCCCTTCAAGCAGGCCATCAAGGATGCCGGTATCAGCGTTGATCAAATCGACCACGTCATCCTCGTGGGTGGCTCGACCCGGATGCCTGCGGTGCAGGAACTCGTCAAGGAGTTGGCCGGAAAAGACCCGCACCAGGGGGTCAATCCCGACGAGGTCGTTGCGCTCGGCGCCGCGATCCAGGCCGGCGTGCTCAAGGGAGACGTGGGCGGCATCCTGCTGCTCGACGTGACTCCGCTGACCCTCGGCGTGGAGACGGAAGGCGGCGTCTTCACAAAGATGATCGACCGCAACACCACGATTCCAACTCGCCGCAGCGAGATCTTCACCACCGCAGCCGACAACCAGCCGGAGGTCGAGATCCACGTGATGCAAGGCGAGCGCGCCATGGCTGCCGACAATCACTCACTCGGCCGCTTCAAGCTGCCCGGAATCGCCCCGGCACCGCGGGGGGTACCGCAGATCGAGGTGACCTTCGATATCGATGCCAACGGGATTGTTTCTGTCTCGGCCAAGGATCTCGGCACAGGCAAGAGCCAGCAGGTCACCATCACCGGCGGAACGGCTCTGTCCCAGGACGAGATCGACCGGATGGTCACCGACGCCGAGTCGCACGCCAACGAGGACGAGAAGCGCAGAGCAGTGGCCGAAGCCAGGAACCAGGCGGATCATGCGGCCTACCAGACGGAGAAGTTGCTGGAAGAGCACGGCGACAAGCTCACCGATGAGGAAAGGGCTCCAATAACGGACAAGATCGCCGAGCTGCGCAAACTCCTCGAGGAGGACGCAAGCGCCGAGGACTTGAATCGAGTTCGCGAGGAAACCATGAAGGCATCGCAGATCCTCGGGCAGAAGATATACGAGGCATCGGCGGCGGAAAGCGCCGCGGCTGCAGAGGATGCAGGGCCGGCCGGCGATGACGTTGTCGAGGCCGAAATCGTCGATGAAGGCGAAGAGGCGTAGTGAACGACCAAGTCAATCACGGCGAAGAGCTACAGGACGATCTCACCGTTCCAGAGTTGAACCCTCCCGGCAACGGCGAGACGGACTTCATCGAACCGGTACCGGAAGAGGATGTGGAGCTTCTCGAAGGCCCCGACATCGGTCTCCCTGAGGATGCGGCAGATGCCGTTCCTGTTTTGCTCTCGGCCCTGGGCACAGCCCAGGCCGAGAGTGCCGAGTATTTGGAAGCGCTGCAGCGCGTGGCCGCAGAGTTCGAGAACTTCCGCAAACGCTCCGCGCGCGAGCGAGAGGAAATCATCGAGCGAGCTTCGCAGCGCTTGATCGAACGGCTGCTGCCGACCCTCGACAGCTTCGATGCGGCCCTCGCCTATCAACCTCAAACGGAGACGGAAGAGAAGTTCGTTGCCGGTATGGAGGACACCCACCGGCAGCTGATGGAGGCACTCGCTCTCGACGGGTTCGAGCCGATCGCAGCCAATGGGGTCCCTTTCGACCCCGCGGTCCACGAGGCGGTTACAGGCCCCGGCGGAGAGGGTGAAGGTGACCTAATAGTGAAGGAGATGCGGCGCGGCTACACGCTGCGCGGCCGAGTTGTCAGAGCGGCCCTGGTCGCAGTGGAGCATGCTTGAAGACAATGCGTAAAGAGTGGCTCGAAACGGATTACTACGCAGTGCTCGGCGTAGATTCCAACGCGTCCGCCAAAGACATCAAACAGGCCTACCGCAAACTCGCCCAGAAGTACCACCCCGACACCAACTCCGGTGACGCAGCTGCGGAGACTCGCTTCAAAGAGGTGAA
>JASJEG010000002.1 GCA_030064765.1 Acidimicrobiia bacterium
AGCATACGATTGCGAATCTGAGTGTTGCGGTTGAGAATCTGTCGGCTTCTGAGTCTCGGGTGCGGGATACCGATATGGCGGAGGAGATGGTGTCTTTCACTAGGCATCAGATCATGGTGCAGGCGGGTACAGCAATGCTGGCCCAAGCCAACCAGGTCCCCTCCAGCGTCCTCGCCCTACTCCAGTAGGAGGGAGCTCTCCTTCAGTAGGAAGCCAACCGACCGACAGGGAGAGGGTGGCCCGTCCCCCCGGGCCGCCCTCTCCACCTAAGCAAAGACAACACAACGGATCGGAAAGCCAGTAGATGGCAATCCCACTCTTCAACATAGGCGGCCTGGCCTCCGGGCTCGACACGAACTCGATCATCTCGAGCATCCTCGAAGTCGAGCGAATTCCGATCAACCAACTGGAGGCCCGGAAGGCCGACCACCAGGCTGAGGACAGCGCGTGGCAGACGATCAAGGCGCGCTACTCGGCCATTCGTACTTCCCTCAACGCCCTCGACTCGGCGCACGATTTCGACAAATTCGCCAGCGCAACCTCTTCGAATACCACGGCCGTCAGTGTGAGTACCACCGGCGCCGCAACTCCGGGCTCGGTTTCTTTCACTGTCGATCAGCTTGCCGCCAACCACCAGCTTGCATCGGCCACCAACTTCACCGGTCTCGACGACCTCGTCGGCGCCGGCAATTTCACAATCACTATCGATGGGACCGACCACACGGTTACTGCCACCGCAGAGACGACGGTCGCCCAACTGGCTGCATCGGTCAACGGTCTCGATGCCGGAGTGTCGGCGTCGGTCATCTCGGTTGACGGCACCAACTACAAGCTGCTGCTGTCGGCCGATAGCACCGGCGACGCCAACGTCTTCACCACCTCGGGAAACGTGGGTTCCCTGGGGACGATGGATGTCATCCAGCAAGGGCTGGATGCCGAGATCACAATTGGATCGGGTGCCTCTGCTCTCACGCTCAGCCGATCCACCAACACGATCACGGATCTGCTTTCGGGGGTCAGTATCGAACTCGCCGAGACCACAGCCACCGCGGTCACCGTCGCAACCCAGCGCGACACCGCGGCGGCGGCCACCGCCATCACCGACCTCGTCAACGAGGTCAACACGACGTTGAGCACCATCGCTGATCTGACCAGGTACAGCCCCGAATCTGACACGGGCGGGCCGCTTGCCGGCAACGCAACCGCACGGTCACTGGCGCTCGACCTGCGTTCCGCCATTTCCGGTTTCGTTAACAGCGGGTCGGCGGACTATCCGATAGCCAGCTCGGTAGGTATCTCGCTCAATCGCGAAGGTACCTTCGATATCGACGACAGCAAGCTGCGCGCCGCACTCGATGATGACTTCAACGCCGTCGTCGGCATGCTCTCCGAAGGGGCCACCGTCGCCGACTCACGAGTGGCCTTCGCTGGGGCCGGCAGTGCCACGCTTCCCGGAGATTACGAAGTGGTCGTCACTCAGGCGGCCACCAAAGCCTCGGCTCTGAGCGACCGCTTCCGCAGGGAAAACGGCGACCATTCGTTCCAGATCATCGTCGACGGCACCACCGTCGATGTCGACCTCGCTCATCGGGACCCCATCAATACGGTCATCCAGAAGATCAACGATGCGTTGACCGCAGCCGGTGTTAGCACGCTTACCGCATCTCGGCTCAACCAGGGCGGGAGGTCCTACATCCAGCTCGATCATTCCGGCTACGGATCAGCGGCCGGGTTCGAGGTCATCGGCGACCCGTATGGTCTCGAAGGTGTGTATGCCGGGACTGATGTAGCCGGCACCATCGGCGGAGAAGCCGCCACCGGTAGCGGACGCGCCCTGACCGCCGACGCGGGCAATCCCGAGGGCCTGGTTCTCTCCATTGCAGTCACTGCCGCCGACGTCTCCGGCGCCGGGGGCACCCTTTCGCTCGGCAACGTGTCGTACACCAAGGGCGCTCTCGGTTCGCTCGACATGACGGTCGGCTACGCCGAGGGCAGCGGGGGGCGCATCGCTCGCGCTGCTGATCTGACGGCCGCACAGATCAATCTGATCGACGATCGCATCGAGGTTCTCGAAGATCGGCTCGATCGACGCGAGGCGATGCTGATTCGTCAGTACGCCGCACTCGAGTCGGCAATGGCAACGCTGCAATCGCAGTCGGCGTGGCTGACGTCGCAGCTTGCCGCCCTCAATGGTGGGGGTGAGTCATAGATGGGAAGGAGCAAGGGCGCATGACAAGCCTGGCCGTCACTTATCAAGCAGCCGGTGAGGCTTACCAGAGCCAGGCAGTAGGCACTGCCGGCCCGCTGCAACTCGTGCTGATGCTCTACGACCGTGCCCTGGCAGCTATCGCCAGGTCGGAGTGGGCACTGAAGAATCGCGAACTGGGATCCATCGAATTGGCGCACAAGGAGCTGACTCGGGCACAGGACATCGTTACAGAGTTGATGCTTTCTCTCGACCACGACCAAGGTGGGGAGATATCGGCCTCGCTGAACGCGATCTACGAGTTTTGTTTGGATCGGCTGACGCACGCCAACATCAACAAGGATGCGACGGCACTGCCGTTTGTGGCCAAGAGCCTCAGCGATCTGCGGGAGGCTTGGGCGCACATAGCTGCAGAAACGGGGGAATAGCCATCGGACTCGAGGCAGTATCTGAGCTCTTACTCGGCATCGAGGAGTCGCTGGAGGGCGGCGACTGGGACGCGTTGGGAAGTACCCAACCCGTCGAACCCGACGTCATGCCGGAAGATGAGCAGGAGCTGTGTCGACTGATAGCTGAGACCGAGCGGCTCCAGATGCTCATTTCGAGTTACCTGGCCCAGGTGCATGCCGACCTCGATGAGGCTCCCCAACTACGTCGAGCGGCTGCCGCATACATCCAAGCCGACGGCATGGTCTGATCGAATCCTCAATCCGTTCGCAGTCGCATCTCGACCATCGGGATCTGCTCGACCATCGCCACCCGGCCCTCATGGGTCCCGTCATGGGAAACCCCCATCAGTTGCAGGAGGCGGGCGGCAGCCTTGGGATGCGCACGTTCATAGCCCGCAAACACGGTGGCCGCCTCACTGGCGGAGAGGAATCGTTGATCGACTGGGTAGCGGTGCGAACCCACCCATAGGGCTACCGCCGGGCGATTCCTGATGTTGCGATACCAATCCGCGCCGGAGCCGGTGCCCGAACACAAGACGAAAGCGTCGTGGTCGCGCCGAACCACCTCTAGCGGAGTCTGGCGCAGCCGTCCGGTCCGGCGCCCGGTATGTTCGAGCATGACAATTCGCTTGCCGAAGATGAACCCCAGCCTGGCGCGGAACAACCAGACTGGGGCGTGGAGAATGCGTTTGAAGGCTCCGGTTGGTTTCTGCTTGAAGTCGAAGGCAGCCACGAAGCCAAGGTTACCGAGAGAGGCGCAATGGCAAAGATCCAGGTAAGTATCGATATTCCCCGGCCGCCCGACGTGGTCTGGGCCGATGTCGAGCGTCTCGAAACCCACGTGGAGTGGATGGCAGACGCCGAATCGATCGAGTTCGAAGGCGAGAATCGCCGCGGTGTCGGCACCACCATGCGGGTGCTCACGAAAGTTGGTCCACTGCAGACCGTGGATGTGATCCGGGTCACCGGCTGGGACGCCCCCCACTCAATCGCGGTGAGCCATGAGGGCTTGGTGACGGGTGAGGGAGAGTTCACGCTCAACCCTATCCCGGCCGGAACGCGGTTCCTCTGGACCGAGGAACTGACCATGCCGTGGTATTTCGGTGGCCCTCTTGGTGGGCTGGTGGCCAAGCCGGTTCTCGCCTGGGTATGGAGGCGCAACCTGAAACGCCTTGCTGCTCGTTTCGAATAGCGCCAGCTCCGTCCCGGCGAAGGCTGCGGTAGTAGTGAGATTGCCGGCCATGCCCGTTACCATCGCGTCATGGCTATCGATATCGCCGGATTCATCACGTATGTGAAGGACCACGCCGTCGAGCACGGGTTCCATGTCCACGACGAGCGCCACTTCATCGAGACGTTCTCGCTGCGGCAGTCCTTCGAAGTCGACTTGCACCCGGAATCGGCGTGCGACGGGCCACTCGACCTCAACCTTGCATTCGACATCGAACCGCGCGTGCTGCTTCGGCTCGAGGACTGGGTGAAGGAACACGAAGAAGACATCACCGAAGCCGACGGGCACTTCCAGCTACCCATCTACTTCAACTGGGCACTACCAACGATGAAGTCTCCGCCCGACCTGGTCGTTCTTGCGGCCGAACTCGCCGGCATCGGGGGCTTCGACCTTCCCATCGAAGTCTCTGGAGTGGAATCGACCGGAGCGCTGTCAACTGGGTCCGACATCCGGCTGTCCCTGGTCGGCCGCGTGGAGCTGTCATTGGTCGACGTGATGATGGGACAAGAGCAGCTCTGCGGGATACTCGATCGGTGTCGGGATGTGAGCGAATACCTCGTGACCGCCTCCGCCGAATGGGGGGTTGAGTACCCGCCGCCCTTGCCGCCGGCCGAGTAGGAGTCGCTCCACGGCTAGTCCGTAGGGTTGCGACCCCCGGCCTAACCGCGCCAACTCCGACCCAATCGCCGTCATCGATTGATACGGTGGAGATAGAGCTCACAGAAGGAAAGGGTGAGCTCGCCGGAGGACCGCATGGACGAAGTGATAGTCGGCAGAGTCACCCACTACTTCCCCCGCGTTGAAGTTGCTGTAGTTGAGCTGACGGATGATGAACTCCGAATGGGGGACTCGATCCGAGTGCTGGGGACTACGTCGAACTTCACTCAGGCGATCGAGTCGATGGAGATCGAGCATTCTCCGGTCGAGGTAGTTCGCACCGGAGACCAAGTGGCGATCCGAGTAGTCGAGCGGGCTCGGGTCGGCGATCTGGTGTTCCGCATCAAGCCCCACGCTCACATCGATGGCCTGTCGATTGGGCAAGAGGGTTCTGCGCCCTGATAGGCCCTCGAGTTGGCGTCAATTGCCGGGCTTGGAGAAGTGCATGTAGTCCGCCGATTGCCAAACGCCGCCCCAGCTCCAGCCGACCTCCTCGAAGATGGTTATCGCCTCGTCGCCGAGGTTGATCATGCCGGGTAGGTCGAGCCCGCGATCGGTGTAGGCCTCGCCTTCGACGGGCAGCACATTCCCTTCTCGGGCCCAGGGATTGATCAAGGGATTGATATCGATTGCCAGGCCGAACGCGTGATTCGACCAGCGGTCGGTCCCATCCACGAAGCGACAGTTGAACCCGGAGGTCACATTGGCACGCATAGCGGCCCTGTCATCGCCGCCGTAGTCGTCGACTAGTTGTATCCGCTCGATGGGGAAGCCGATGTCGAACAGGCCGGCGAACACCTCAACGACATCGGGGACGACGGCCGTGTTGACGATCATCGGTCCCCTGACTACTTCGCCGTCGAAGTTCCAATGCGTGAGAATCAGCAGTGACAGTTGATCGAAGTGGAGCGGACACTCGTCACGCCAGCTGGCGTGGACGAGATCCGCTGATACCGGGGCCACCTCGTACTCGAACACCGGGGGGAGAGTCGTTGTCGGGGCGGTCGGGATGGTTGTCGTAGGCGCAGCGCTGGTTGATGGGGAAACCTCGCTGGTGGTTGTGGTGGATACTGCGGCTTCAGGCGCTGCGGCCTCTTCCACGGCCGGCAGAGGCGTCATTGCAGGTTGGGTAGATCCCACGCTCCCGGTGGCGCCGCCGCAACCGGCAACAATCAGGGCGAGTACCAGCAGTGCGCTGCGGCGTTTCATGGTTTCCAACGTAGCGGGCCCTCTGACATAGCCATCAGTCGGTGGCTAGGAACAGGGTTATGGCGTCATTAACGTCGTTGGCGTTTTCTAGGGGCAACATGTGGCCGGCGCCTTCCATCATTACGATCCGCGCATCTTCCAGGGCGGCAGCCAACGGTTGTGCCGCCGCAGGTTTGGTCATCACGTCGCGTTCGCCGAGGATCAGCAGTGTTGGGCATCTCACTGTGGAAGCCGCAGCGGTGGCGCCGGCATAGGTGTCGCAGGCAGTCAGATCCCGTGCCAAGACACCGTTCTCAGCAGCTGTTGTGTAGGCGTTGCTGATTTCCACAACCCAGGGCTTGGGGCGGCCGTAGCCGGGCTCGCGCAGACTCCATTTGATGACCATCGCAGCTGCCGCAGCGTCCTTCTCCTTTGCCTTGGCGAGCAAGTCGCGGTTCACGGGCATGGTTGCGGCAGTGGCGATCAGGACCAGACGGTCGACAAAGTCGGGATTACGCGCAGCTGTCTCCAACACGATCAACGATCCCAGGGAATGACCGACCAGCGTCACCGGGCCGGGACTCAGGCTGCGCATGTGCCGTTCGAGCCAGCCCGCGTAGGCGGGCACGCTGTCGTGTGCCTCCCCGGTCGACTTGCCGTGTCCCGGCAGGTCGACTGCGACCGACTCGGCGAAGAAGGACGTTTGCGGCCGCCACGACGCGCCGCTGAGACCGGCACCGTGCACAAATACGAGGTGGCTCATGCGCCGATCATAGGGAGCGCTGCGGGCATACCAGTGAGGGTCAATCGTTCTGAGGGATGAGATCGCAATCAACCGTCCGGCCGACGATTGTTCGGCGGGTCTCCCGTACCTTTGGACCTGAATCTCGCGTGGCGTGTGGTCGCACCGTCGCCAAGTATCGATTGCAAGGGGAACAGATGACAACCGCACAAATACCGATCACCGGCGCCGTTGCCGCAAGAATCGACGGGGGCGTCAAGATCTACGGAGAAGGTGATACCGAGGTGCGCGCCCTCGATGGAGTGAGCGCTCAGTTCGAGTCCGGCCGGTTTACCGCCATCATGGGCCCCTCGGGCAGCGGCAAGTCGACCTTGATGCACTGTGTGGCCGGTCTTGACGAGCTCACCTCGGGCACCGTCCACATCGGCGAGACCGAACTCGGGTCTCTCAACGACAAGGACCTCACGCTGCTGCGTCGTGAGCAGGTTGGCTTTGTATTCCAAGCCTTCAACCTGATCCCGACTCTGTCAGCACGCGAGAACGTCTTGCTCCCTCTCCTCATCGCTGGAGAGGATCACGATGAGGCCTGGTTCGACCAGGTGATCGGGATTCTCGGTCTCGGAGATCGCCTCACCCATCGCCCCTCGGAGCTGTCGGGTGGGCAGCAACAGCGGGTTGCTGCGGCGCGTGCGCTGGTTTCGCGTCCTGCGATTGTCTTTGCCGACGAGCCGAGTGGCAACCTCGACTCCAAGTCAGCCGCCGAGTTGCTCGACTTCATGCGCCGCGCAGTCAAGGAGTTTGGACAGACGATCGTCATGGTGACTCATGATCCTGTTGCCGCCTCCTATGCGGACAGGGTCGTATTCCTGGAAGACGGCAAGATCGTAGATGAGCTCCAGGACCCGACCCCGGACAGCGTGATCGATCGCATGAGGCAGTTCGGGGCGTAGCGTCATGATCCGTACAGCACTCAAGACTGTATTTGCGCACAAGTTGCGCTTGGCGCTTACGGCGCTCTCGGTGATGATCGGCGTCGCCTTCATCGCCGGCACATTCATTTTCACCGACACCATCGACGAGACGTTCAATGACCTGTTCGATGACATCTTCCAAGGGCAGGATGTGATCGTCCAGGGCGTCACCGAGTTCGATGTTGGCTTCAGCGGACCACCACCGATCGACGAGAGCGTGCTCGATGACGTGCTCGCCGTAGCCGGCGTGCAGGCTGCCGAAGGAACGGTGGGTGGCTTCGCCGTTATCTACGACAAGGAAGGAGAAGCGATTGTCCCCACCGGCCCGCCGACAATCGGTGGATCCGTCACCGAAGACCTCCGGCTGGCCGGCAATGTCACGATCCGCGATGGCCGTTCCCCGACGGCGTCGGGCGAGGTTGCGGTTGATGCGCGGACGGCTGACGACAACGGCCTCGCGGTCGGGGACATAATCACGGTTCAGACACCGACGGTTGTCGATGACTACGAGATTGTGGCCGTCATCGGATTCGGGGAGTCTGACAACCTTGCAGGGGCGACTTTTGCGGCTTTCGAACTGGGCACCGCCCAAGAGGTGTTTGACCTCGAGGGGAAGTTCTCCTCGATCGTCGTCATCGCCGATGAGGGGACCAGCCCCGATCTACTGCGCAATAGCATCGCATCGGTTCTTCCCTCAGGTGTCGAGGCTGTAACCGCCGCCGACGAAGCAGCGGATCAGTCGGAAGCCCTGTCGGAGAGCCTCGGGTTCCTGCAGACTGCGCTGCTGGTGTTCGCGCTCGTCGCGGTATTCGTCGCTTCATTCATCATTCAGAACACTTTCCGGATCATCGTTCGGCAGCGTCAGAAGGAGCTGGCGTTGATGCGGGCAGTCGGGGCCACCGGCGGGCAAGTCATCTGGATGGTCGTTATCGAGGCAATCATTGTCGGCGTGGTGGCATCGATCCTCGGGATTGCCTTCGGATTCGTCATTGCCCAAGGCCTCACCAGTGTGATGTCGGCGATCGGGTTTGACCTTCCGTCGACGACGGCTCCGCTTGCCACGCGGACCATCATCGTCGGCGTCGCAGTCGGTCTCGGTGTCACCGTCTTGGCGGCGGTGCTGCCGGCGATTCGGGCCTCGCGGATTCCTCCGGTGGCGGCGCTGCAGGACGTCGACGTGCGGTTGCGGATGTCGGACCGGCGTCGCACCATCATCGGCTCTGTGGTGCTGGCTGCGGGCATCGCTCTGATCCTGAACGGCCTGTTTGGTGACATCCTGGACCTGGGCCCGCTCAACGAACTGACCGCAGTGGGTGCCGGCGCGCTGCTGGTATTCCTAGCAGTCAGCATGCTGAGCTCGCTCATTGTGAAGCCGATTGCGAGAGTGCTGGGCCCAATCCTGGGCTTTATCGCCCCGAGCAACCTGCTGCGGCCGGTCCGGAACCTCATTGGCCGGCGCCGCGGCGTAGACAAGCTCACCGGTTTGCTGGCAGTGCAGAACTCGGTTCGCAAGCCAAGAAGGACCGCCACCACGGCATCAGCCTTGATGATCGGGCTGGCTTTGGTTGCATTCTTCTTTGTGCTTGGCGATTCGATCAAAGCATCTGCCAGTGGCGCCATCGAGGAAGGGCTGCGCGCCGACTATGTGGTCAGCGTTAGCGGATTCAGCGGCGGCTTCAGCCCTGCCCTCGGTGAGGAACTGGATGCCCAGCCGGAGATCGAAGCTGTCACTCAGTTGCGCTTCGGTTTCTGGGATCGCAATGGCTCCGATGAGTTCCTCATGGGGATCAACACCGACACCGTGGAGCAAACCATCTTCCTCGGTGTCACGCGAGGCAGCATTGCCGAGCTGGATCAGGGCGGAGTAATGGTTGTCGAGGACATCTTCGACGATGAAGGCTGGACCCTCGGTCAGACCATCCCCATGGGTTTCGCCACGACTGGCCTACAGCAGGTGCCCGTCGTCGGCACTTTCACCGAGAACGGCATCGTGCAGGCCAACTTCCTGGTGAGCCTGGACTTCTATGAACAGAACTTCGAGGGCTTTGGCACCGATGTTGACTTTGTCCTCGCGGCCAAGGCGGCGGACGGGGTGTCACTCGAGGACTCGCGGGCGGTCATGGATGCTGCGGCGGAGGATTATGCCAATGTCACGGTGCGTGACCAAGCTGAGTACCGGCAGTCGCAGGAGGATCAGGTCGATCAGTTGCTGGTCACCTTCAACGCTCTTCTGGTGCTTGCTGTGATCATCGCCGTGTTCGGTATCGCCAACACGCTGGCCTTGTCGATCTTCGAGCGCACCCGTGAGATCGGGTTGCTGCGAGCGGTCGGCATGGACCGCCCGCAGTTGCGCCGGATGATTCGCCACGAAGCCATGATCGTTGCGATTATCGGCGCCATTCTTGGCATCATCGTTGGTCTGTTCTTCGGGATTGTCGTGACGGCGGCGTTGTCGGCCCAGGGTATAGACGTGCTCTCGATCCCGGCTGCGCAGATCACTGCCCTGGTCATCTTTGGGGCTGTCGCCGGGCTGATGGCGGCGATTCTGCCCGCCCGTCGTGCTTCCAAGCTCAATATCCTCGAAGCCATCGCCTACGAGTAGCACGAATAAGTAGTCCACATTGGGGGGCCGCCCTGCGGGGCGGCCCCACTCTCTCTCGACAATACGGGGGTCGACGCAGTTGCTATGCAATGATGGGGCCAGTCGAACTGCACGCCCGGAAAATGTCAAAGGATCCTGACTATCTCGAATCGCTAGGCCGAGCCATCTACAGATGGGCTCAGATGGAATGGGCGATCGTGTACCTCACGAAGGAGATTCATCCTGAGGGTCGCGCGGTCCAGCGCTCGGCAACCATGACGGCCGGGCATATCGCGCGGCGGCTTCGCTCAGCGCTTGACGAAACCAATGTGTCCGATGCCGCGTTCTCAGACGCCAAGTCGATCGCGAACGAGTATGAAGCCCTGTTGCAGCGACGCAACGACATCGTGCACGCCCAGCCGGCAACTATGAGCGGACAGCAGCGCCTCCATCGGGTGCGGGCTGACGGCACACACGAGAGCATCGAGGTGGACGACCTCCTCGCCTTCTCGTCAGACTGCGCCAGGCTGGGCAACAAGGCGAGTGCCTTGTTGTGGGCGCTACGACAAGGCGAGAAACGCTAGCTGGGTCGCTACGGGTCTGCTCCTCCAGATTCACACGAACAGATAGGGCGACCTCACCCTCTCATATCATGGGATGGTCCAAGGAGGTCTTTCGTGAAGCGGATCGTGGTGACCGGGGGAAGCGGCAAGGCGGGTCGGGCAGTAGTGGCCGATCTGAGCGAGCACGGCTACGAAGTGCTCGATGTCGATATCGTCGCCTCGCTTCATCCCGACGATCCCACCCGGGTTGCCGACCTCACGGATTTGGGTCAGACCGTCGAGTCGCTGCGGACGGCGGATGCGATTGTCCACTTGGCGGCCATCCCCGCTCCGAACATCGTGCCGCCCGGTGAGACGTTCCGGATCAACATGATGTCCACCTACAACGTCTTCACTGCCGCCCAAATCCTCGGCCTGGAGCGGGTGGTGTGGGCATCGTCGGAGACGCTCATCGGTATCCCCTTCGAAAGGGAGCAACCCCGCTATGCCCCCATCGACGAGGATCATCCTCGCATCCCCGAATCCCACTACGCGCTGTCGAAGCTTGCGGGGGAGGTCATCGCAGAGCAATTCAGCCGATGGTCTGGGATTCCGTATATGGCGCTTCGCATCTCCAACATCATGGAAGAACACGACTACGCCCGATTCCCGAGCTTCTGGGACGACCTGGAGCTGCGGCGCTGGAATCTGTGGAGCTATGTCGACGCCAGGGATGTGGCCCAGGCGGTTCGCTTGGCGCTGACGACTGACATCACCGGTGGCGAAGCCTTCTTGGTGGCGGCGGCCGACAATTGCATGACCCGGGAGAGCCTCGACCTGATGGCCGAGGTATACCCGGGGGTGCCCATCCGTGGCGAGATCCGCGGCCACCAAACCTTGCTGTCGATCGAGAAGGCACGTTCGCTTCTCGGCTTCGAGCCCGAGCACTCCTGGCGGGACTACGTTTCGCCGGGCTAGTTGCTCCAGGAGCTGAATCCCCCATTCCTGCGTAACTGACGGCTGATATCGGCCGTCAGTTACGCAAGAACCGGAGGACGAATCCCTGGTGTCGGGCGCTCACTCCGCAGCGCCATCGCAGTCCACGTTGAGGCCGGTGAGCAGCTCGTAGCCTGCTGCCAGCTCGGTGCAGCTGGTGCCATCGATGCGGAAGTCGACGTTGTACTCGCCACCCTGGATTCCCCACATGAGGATCTCGGCGGCGTGCTCGGTGGCCCGCTCTTCCCAGTTCACATCTCGTGACGACCAGGTCTCGAGTCCGCGCAGTTCGGTGAAGGCCTCGACGTTCTCGCCGCTGACGTTCTGGTCGATCCAGGCATGCGCCATCTCGTGCAGCAGGGTGCGCTGCCGCCAGGCTTCCTCCACCTCGGGGTTGTCGTGGGTTGCGCAGATGGCGATGGTCGCTATCCCCGTGTTGTCGAACCAGGCCCGTCCCCGTGCCCCGCCGCACCCTTCCTCCTTGTCGAAGAACTCGATCGTGGCGGCCGGTGCCTCGAATCCGGCTGCTGTGAACAGGCCCTGCACCTGCTCATACGCTGCTGCGTCCTGCTCGCTTGCGAAGACGGGCGCAGGGAGCTCGGTGGTTGCCGTGCTTGCCTGCGCCGGGGCCCCGAGCGCTATTGCCAGGACTGCCACGGTGATGATGCGGGAGGTGGTGTATGTAGCCATACCCGCAGCGTCCGAAATGGACCTTTGCGGGCGATTAGCGGTGCATTAGCGCGGCTGTGGGCGCCTTAAGCGGGACTTAGCTGGGAAACAAAAACAGGCTCTGAGCGGGGACTTACCGCTATTTGGGAGGTGCCTTAAGTCTCGCCTAAGTCCGGTCGGCAATTCTCGCCCCACCAACCGGCACCGGTGTCGAATAGGGTGACGCAGGAAGGAGAGGGAGTGCAGTACCGACTGCTTGGTAAGTTTGAAGTGGAGCGCAACGGCGAGCTCGTTGATATCGGCTCGTTCCGACAGAGAGCGGCGCTCGCCTTCCTGCTGAAAACGCCCAACACGATTGTCTCCACCGATCAGATAATCGACGCAGTCTGGGGGGATGACGCTGCGGCGGATCGCCAGAACGCGCTGTGGGTCCACATCTCGGGATTGCGCACCGCTCTGGAGCCCGACAGGGAGAGGCGAACGGAGGGCAGCGTCCTGCTCACTCGATCCCCGGGCTATCTCCTTCAAGTGAATCCGGATGAGATCGACACGGTCCACTTCGAACGGCTCGTTGCAGAAGGTCGTGCCCTACTCGATGCCGATCCGGCTGCCGCCTCATTGGCACTTGGCGAGGCGCTAGCTCTGTGGCGAGGCCGCGCCTATGAAGACTTCGCCTACGAGGACTTTGCCGCCTCTGAGATCGCCCGACTCGAGGAACTGCGGCTCGAAGCGGTCGAAGCCCGCATCGATGCCGACCTCCGGCGGGGGATGTCCCGAGAGTTGGTCTCTGAGCTCGAGAGCCTGGTGCGGGAGCATCCACTTCGGGAACGGCTCACGGGGCAGGCCATGCTGGCGCTGTACCGATCGGGCCGGCAGGCAGAAGCGCTTCGCTCATACCAGTTCTTGAAGGCGCGACTCGGTGACGAACTTGGAATCGAGCCATCGGCTCAGATCCGCAAACTCGAGGAACAGATCGTCGTCGGCGATCCGGAGCTCGAGCCCGCCACAACGCTACATCTTCCCGGGACCGGTCCGGAACCGGGTCTGGCGGTGCGTGGCTATGAGCTGCGCGAGAAGTTGGGTGAGGGCGCGTTCGGAGTCGTCTATCGGGCGTATCAGCCGGTCGTAGGTCGTGAGGTTGCCATCAAGGTGATCCGGCCCGAACTTGCCAACGACCCTGTCTTCATCCGCAGGTTCGAGGGCGAAGCTCAGCTGGTGGCGCGGCTGGAGCATCCCCACATCGTTCCGCTGTACGACTATTGGCGGGAGCCGGGAGCGGCTTACCTGGTGCTGCGATTGATGGGTCGTGGCAGTCTTCGCGACGTAGTGGAGTCCACTGCGCTGAGCAGCGACGAGGCAGTGCGCATAGTCCAGCAGATAGCCGGAGCGCTCGAGACCGCACATCGGTCTGGTGTGGCCCACGGCGATATCAAGCCGGAGAACATCCTCCTCGATGGCGAGGGCAACGCATTCCTCTCGGACTTCGCAATCGCCGTCGGCGGGAGGCGACACAGCGGCACTGACGCAGGCGGTGCTGCTGAGCCGCCCTACGCAGCGCCGGAGCACGTCGCTGACGGCGGCGCCTCTCCGGCCGGAGATATCTACAGTCTTGGTGTCGTCCTCGCCCAGGCCCTGACGGGGTTGGAGGGAGAGCTTGCCCAGATACGCGGAGCGCTGCCGCAGGGCTTGGCCCAAGTCATCGATCAGGCCACAGATGCCGATCCCCGTGCTCGCTACGCCTATCCCGGAGCGTTTGCGGACGCCGTTGTCGAAGAGCTGGCAGGTGCCGACCACGTCGCGCCAGAGGAGGCGGCGGCGCTCGTGGAGGCGGAGAATCCCTACAACGGTCTACGTCCTTTCTCCCAGGTCGATGCGTCCCGCTTCTATGGCCGAGGCCGGGTGATCGATCGTCTCGTCACCAGGCTCGGTGAGCCCGGTTCGCGTGGCCGGTTTGTTGCTGTGGTAGGGCCGAGTGGAAGTGGCAAGTCGAGCGTCGTAAGGGCTGGTCTGCTCCCTGCGCTGAGCAAAGGGGCCTTACCTAGTTCCGACATGTGGTTCGTTGCTGAGCTGACCCCGGCGCCCCATCCGTTCGAGGAACTCGACAATGCTCTGACCGGGATTGCTGTCGATCCTTCGACGACTCTTCTCGAACAGCTTGCATCCGAGCCGACCGGCTTGCGCCGTGCTGTCCGGCAGCTGCTTCCCGAGGGATCGCAGTTGCTGCTGGTCATCGATCAGTTCGAGGAACTCTTCACGCAGGTCGACCAAGAAACCGCAGACCGATTCATCGATTCTCTGGTCGATGCCGTCACCGGCGAGCATTCGAACATACGTATCGTTGTGACTCTGCGGGCTGATTTCTATGACCGACCGCTGCGGCATCGCACGCTCGGGGAGCTGCTGCGCGAGGGCACAGAGGTCATCACTCCGATGTCGCCCGAGGAACTGGAGCGCGCCATCACCGCTCCGGCGGGTGCAGTTGGGGTGACCTTTGAGCCTGCGGTCGTGGCAGAGCTGATTCGCGAGGTCGCTGATCGAATCGGCGCACTGCCATTGCTGCAGTACACCTTGACCGAGTTGTTCGATGGTCGGAGCTCGGCAGCGATTCCACTTTCCGACTATCAAGCCGTGGGCGGGATTTCGGGGGCGCTGGTGCGGCGGGCCGAAGGCCTCCTTGCCGGACTGGGCTCACAGGCTCAGGACGCCACCCGCCAGTTGTTCTTGCGTCTGGTGACGCTCGGGGAAGGCACTGAAGATACGCGGCGGCGCGTACTGCTCGCTGAGTTGCGCGATCTCCCTGTGGATCCACAGGATCTGGATCAGGTTCTCGATACGTTTGGTCGTCATCGGATGATCAGCTTCGACCGTGATCCCATTACTCGAGGACCCACGGCTGAGATCTCTCACGAGGCGTTGCTGATCCAATGGACCAGGCTCCACAACTGGATTGATGGAGCCAGACATGATGTGCGCAACCAGCGTCGGCTCGCCCAGGCGATGGCAGAGTGGCAGGGCGTCAACCGAGCGGACGACTATCTCTTGCGCGGCGGCCGTTTGGATCAGCTGTCTGGGTGGGCAGCGACCACTTCGGTTCCATTGAGTGTCCCGGAGCGAGAGTTCCTCACTGCCAGCTTGGAGGAACGGGACAGAGTTGAGCGCGAGCAACGAGAACGCGAGGAGCGCGCTGCCGAGGCGGAGCGGTCCGCCAAGCAACGGCTGCGGCTCCTCAGCGTTGTGGGTGGTGCTGCAGTCATCGTGGCACTGCTCGCGGTCTTCGCCTTTGTGCAGCGTCAAGCGGCTCGCGACTCAGAGGCTGAGGCCGTGGCGGCGGAGGCCGAGGCCATTGTGGCTCGCGATCGTGCCGTGGCAGCCGAGGAAGAGGCGCGGGCAGCCGAGGATGAAGCCCGTGCGGCCGAAGCCACCGTCGAGCAGTCGCGGCGCTCCCTGGCACTGGCCAGCGAAGCCAACCGTTCGCTCGATGAAGACCCGGCGCTTTCGCTGTTGCTCGCTATCGAAGCGGCTCGGGCCACCGCCTCGAGTGGTTTCGCCACGCCCGAGGCAGTCGATTCGCTGCACTGGGCTCTCCATGCCAATGGGGTCGTGTACCCGGCCGACGCTTCGACCCCGGTGGCGGTTCGCGGCGGTCCGCAAGGAGTCACCGGAGTGTTCGCCCTCCCGCCCTCCGAGTTGACCGCGGTTGCGGCGGCTGCGACAGAACGCACATTCTCTGAGGCAGACTGCCTGAGGTTCTTCCCAGGCGAGCCGTGTCCGGATCCGTCGGTTCCTTTGCCCGCAGGGCTTGGCATCTTTGGTGGTGATGAAGCTTACGGTGTGACCGCCAACGGGCCGGGGGCCTTGGATGGGACGAGTGTTTCCCTTGCTGCGCCTTTCGACACCAGCGATCAGGACAAGGGTCTGGTCGGGGAGCTCGAGAGATTTGAGGAGCAGTCGGGCGTCAGCGTTTCGTTTATTCCAACGGCTACCGAAGCTGAAATCAGTCGTCGTAGAGCAGACGGGGACCCGCTGCCCGACCTAGGGGTATGGCCTCAGCCGGGGGCCCTAGTGACCGGCGCCGGAGACGGCTACGTGCTTGCTCTGTCCAGCTACCTGAATCAAGACGACCTTCACGCCACGTACGGCGAGTATCTGAGCAGCCTGGTGACCGTGGGCGTCGATGGCGAATGGCCGGCGGCGACCGGCGAGTTGTATGGGGTTCCTGTCGACGTTGACGTCAAGGGCCTCGTGTACTACCCGCGGGCAGCCTTTGAGCGAGCCGGGTACTCCGAGCCGGAAACGTGGGACGAGTTGATGGCCTTGTCTCGTCAGATGGTGGAGGATGGCACAACGCCCTGGTGTGTGGCCTTTGAGTCTGAAGTAGCGAGTGGCTGGCCCGGTACCGACTGGATCGAGAGCCTCGTGCTACGGGCCAACAACGATCTCTCGGTCTACGAGGATTGGAGCCTCCATAGGATTGCGTTCAATGATCCGCGTGTTACCGCTGCCACTGAGCTGGTCGACGACGTCATGTCAACGCCTGGGTTCATACGCGGCGGCAGGGGAGCGATCAGCAGGCTCAATTTCATTGTTCACGGACTTCTTCCGATGCTCGGTGACCAACCAGAATGCTGGTTCCACCACCAGGCTGACTTCATGCTGAGCACGGTTCCCGTTGACACTGAGCTGGGCAGCGAACTCGATTTCTTCGTGCTTCCTCCGGTTGACCCTGACCGACCGACCCCCATAAGCGGCGGCGGTGGCGTGCTGGGTGTCATGGCTGATCGGCCGGAAGTCCGGGCGTTTGTCCAATATGCCGCATCCCCCGAGTGGGGCGAGGTGTGGGCTGCGGATGCCACCGCCAACTTCTTGTCACCGAGTCTTCTGTTTGACGTTTCCGCCTATGGAACGGAGGCCAACGAGTCCGAGCGCGCCGCAAGAGTCGCTCTGGGGACGGTGGCAAGAGATGCGATCGCAGCCGGGGTGTGGCGGTTCGACGCCAGCGACTTGATGCCGGCGGAAATCGGCGCCGCGACGAGCGAGGGCGCCGGCGCCTTCTGGCGAGGCATGCTCGACTACGTCGACGGGGTCCGCACCATGGGCCAGGTCCTCTCCGACATCGATGCGGCCTGGGTGGCACTCGAGGAAGCAGACGGGGGCTAGGAGCCGTCCGGCTCGCGCAGGAACGGAGGGACAACCCTCGAGTGCGCGCTGTTGTGTCATCCGCCGACTCATTGGCTTGGCAACTTGCGTGCGTACCTCTGCCCTGGCGGTTTTGGCTGGCGCGAACCTCCCCTTAAGTTGTTGCTAAGTCCGGTAGGTCAAGGTGAGGTACCGAATTCAGGACGGCGCGCATAGGGTTGGAAGAGGGTGCCAAATGCAGTACCGGGTCTTGGGCAAGTTTGAGGTCAGCCGGGACGGGGTGCCGGTTGATGTCGGTAGCTACCGGCAGAAGTCGTTGCTGGCTTTCCTACTGACCACGCCGAACAAGGTCATCTCCACAGATCGGATCATCGATGCGTTGTGGGGCGACGAAACAGCGTCGGATCGTCAGAACGCCCTTTGGGTGCACATCTCTGGATTGCGCAAAGCACTCGAGCCAGAACGAGAGAAACGTTCGGAAGGAACCATTCTGCTCACCCGTGCTCCGGGCTACCTCGTCCAGGTCGAGCCCCACGAGGTCGATGCGCTGCAGTTCGAGCGATTGGCGGCTGAGGGGCGCGCTCTCGCCGACACCGATCCCGCCGCAGCGTCACTCGTGCTCGGCGAGGCGTTGGCCTTGTGGCAGGGTCGGGCGTACGAGGACTTCACCTATGAGGCCTTTGCGGCAGCGGAGATCGCCCGGCTCGAGGAATTACGGCTGGCGACCGTGGAGGATCGGATCGATGCCGATCTGCAGCGCGGGATGTCCCGGGAGTTGGTGTCTGAGCTGGAGAGCCTGATCCGCCAATATCCGCTCAGGGAGCGCCTCACCGGGCAGGCCATGCTTGCGCTCTATCGCTCGGGACGGCAGGCAGAAGCTCTCCGGCTCTACCAGTTTCTCAAGTCTCGGTTGGGTGAGGAGCTAGGAATCGAGCCTTCCAGCAGGATCTCCAGACTGGAGGAGCAAATTGTGACCGGAGATCCTGCGCTCGAGGCCGCCTCGACCCTGCAACTTCCCGGGTCGGGTCCCGAGCCGGGTCTTGCAGTTCGCGGCTATGAGCTGCGCGAGCAACTCGGCGAGGGCGGCTCCGGCGTCGTCTACCGGGCGTATCAACCGGTGATGGGGCGCGAGGTGGCGATCAAGGTCATTCGACCCGAGCTTGCCAATGATCCTGTCTTCATCCGCCGGTTCGAGGCCGAGGCGCAGCTGGTAGCCCGGCTCGAGCACCCTCACATCGTCCCGCTCTACGACTACTGGCGCGAGCCGGATGCGGCGTATTTGGCGATGCAGCTGATGGGTCGCGGGAGTCTGCGGGACGTCATCGAGGACACCGCTCTGACACACGATGCCGCAGCCAGGGTGGTCGAGCAGATTTCTGGAGCGTTGGCAACAGCACACCGGGCCGGGGTAGCCCATGGAGACATCAAGCCGGAGAACATCCTCATCGATGGTGCCGGCAACGCCTTTCTTTCAGACTTCGCCATCGCCATCGACGCGAGGCAGCGCGTCGGTACGGGGGGACCGGATCGAACCCTGCAAGCCCCTTACGCATCCCCCGAACAGTTGAGTGACGGGGCCGCATCACCGGTGGGAGACATTCACAGCTTGGGCGCTGTGATGGCGCAGGCCCTAACCGGCCTCGACGCCGCGCCCGCCCAGATACGAGGGGCGCTTCCACCGGCGGTGGCGCGCGTTATCGACAAAGCGACTGACCCTGACCCCGCTTCCAGGTACGAGGATGTGGCGGCCTTTGCCAGTGATCTATTGAAGGAACTCGTGGGCGACGAGCAGCCTGCGAGGCTCGCCGAGGTTGGCGACGTGGAGAACCCGTATCGGGGTCTACGGCCTTTTGAGCAGACCGATGCGGACCAGTTCTACGGCCGCGAACGATTGGTCGAGCGGCTGCTCGCCCATCTTGGCGAGAAGGGCTCCCGAGGGCGTTTCGTTGCCGTCGTCGGTCCCAGCGGAAGCGGCAAGTCGAGTGTCGTCAAAGCCGGGCTGCTCCCTGCTCTGCGGAAAGGGGCCCTCCCCGCTTCCGACGAGTGGTTCGTTGTTGACATGACTCCGGCGCCGCATCCGTTCGAGGAACTCGAAGGTGCAATGAGGCGGATTGCAGTCGATCCGCCCCCAACTCTGCTCGAGCAGCTGGCCGGAAACGACGCTGGTCTGCGTCGCATCGTCCGGCAGGTGCTTCCGGAGGGGTCGCAGTTGCTGTTGGTTGTTGATCAGTTCGAGGAGCTCTTCACCCAGGTGGATGAGGACACCGCCGATCGGTTCCTCGATGCTCTGGTTGACGCGGTTACCAATGCCCACTCCAACATCCGCGTGGTCGCGACGCTGCGAGCCGACTTCTACGATCGCCCGCTCCGGCATCGCGGCCTTGGTGAGCTGCTCCGAGAGGGGACTGAGGTGATCACACCAATGTCACCGGAGGAGCTGGAGCAAGCGATCACCCGGCCGGCCCACAGTGTTGGAGTGATGTTCGAGCCTGCACTGGTCGCCCAGCTCGTGACTGATGTCGCAGAGCGGCCCGGGGCGCTTCCGCTGCTGCAGTACACGCTCACGGAGCTGTTCGAGGGCCGTACCTCGCCCACCATTCCGTTGGGCGACTATCACTCCCTGGGGGGTGTCTCCGGTGCACTGGTGTCCCGAGCCGACGGATTGCTGGCCGGGCTCAGTCCAACTGCGGCCGATGCTGCCCGCGAGGTTCTTTTGCGTCTGGTGACTCTCGGCGAAGGCGCCGAAGATACGCGACGACGAGTTCTCGTTGCGGAGCTTCGTCAACTGGCGGTCGCGTCGCAAGACCTCGATCGGGTTCTTGATACGTTTGGGCGTCATCGGTTACTCAGTTTCGATCGCGATCCGGTCACCCGGGGTCCGACCGTTGAGATCTCACACGAGGCGCTGCTGACGCAGTGGATACGGCTGCGGGATTGGGTCGACGAAGCCCGGCACGATGTTCGCAATCAGCGCCGGCTGGCGCAGGCAATGAACGAATGGGACGCGGCCGGCCGCAGTGCCGACTACCTGCTGCGCGGCGGTCAGCTCGACCAGCTCGCTGGCTGGGCGGCGGTGACGTCTCTGCCGCTGAGCGACCCGGAGAGCGAGTTCCTCACCGCCAGCATTGTCGAACGCGAGAGAGCCGCGAGTGAGCAGCGCGAGCAGGAAGAACGGACAACCGAGGCCGAGCGACGTGCCCGGCAGCGCCTCCGCCTGCTCAGCGTCGTTGGCATCGCTGCCGTAGTTGTTGCGGTGCTGGCGGTATTTGCGTTTGTGCAACGGCAGGCAGCGCGCGACTCGGAAGCCGAGACACAGGTGGCGCTCGACCGCGCCGTTGTTGCCGAAGGAGAAGCTCGCGTAGCGGAAGAAGAGGCTGCCCGTCTGTTGCGTGCGTCGACCCTGGCGACCAAGGCCAACCTGAATCTCGACGCAAACCCCGAGTTGTCGCTGCTGCTTGCAGTGGAAGCTGCGCGTACAACGGCCGACTGGGGATTTGTCACGCCCGAGGCGGTCGATGCGCTGCACTGGGCGCTTCAGGTCAACCAACTTGTATATCCGGCAACGGGTGAGACAAACGTCGCCGTGCGCCCAGGGCCACTCGGTACCGTGGGTGTGTTTGCGCTAGAGCCCGATCGGCTCGCCGAGCTGGCTTCCTCGGCAGCTGGGCGCTCGTTCACCGCGGACGAGTGTGCGCAGTACTTTCCCGATAACCCTTGTCCCGATTCGTCGCAGCCGCTTTCCGCCGGGCTGAGCATTCTTGGCGGCGAACAGGCCTACGGCGTAGTGCCCAACGCGCCCGGGGCGCTGGAAGGCACTTCGATGACGCTGGCGGGTAGTTGGGCGGAGATGGAAGGGCTGAGCAACGAACTGGAGCATTTCGAGCAGGTGACAAGTATCGACATCGGCTACGAGGATCGGTCTGCTACCCCGGGGTGGCTTGGCAAGAATGTCGGTGCGGGCAAGAGACTTCCTGAGCTCGCCCAAATGCCGCAACCTGGAGCTGTTGCCTATGCGGCTTTGCAAGGCTGGCTCATCGACCTCACGTCATATGTCACCCCGGAACGCGTCGCTGACGTTTCGGGAACCTTCCTGGCGTCCCTGGTACGAATCGGCGATAACGGTCAGTGGCCGGATCCCAGCGGGTCGGTCTACTCAATTCCGGTCGATATCGACGTCAAAGGTCTTGTGTATTACCCCCGTGCCAAGTTCGAGGAGGCCGGGTACCGGGTACCCGAGACCTGGAATGAGCTAATGGCTCTTTCCGAGCAGATGGTGGTCGACGGCCATACCCCGTGGTGTGTCGCATTCCAGTCGCCAGGTGGCGCCAGTGGCTGGCCCGGTACCGACTGGCTCGAGAGTCTGCTCATCCGGGCTGGAGGTATCGACATCTACCAGCAGTGGACGTTGCACCAGATTCCCTTCGATGATCCGGCCATCGTGGCTGCAGCATCGATGTTCGACGCAGTTGTTGGTGGAGAGGGCTTCGTCCGCGGCGGTCGGGGTCTGATCAGCCAGTTGAACTGGGGTGTCGAAGTTGTCGACCCTCTTCTGAAGGACGAGCCACAGTGCTGGCTGGCTCTCAGAAGTGACTACCTGCTGGGCTTCATGCCGGCTGGGACGGAGATCGGCGTCGACGTCGATTTCTTCGAACTGCCGCCCACTGAAGCCGGCGTTGCCGTACCCGCAACCGGCGGTGGCAGTTTCATCGGAGCGACGGTTGATCGTCCGGAGGTGCGGGCCTTCATTGAACATGCGCTCACTGCTGAATGGGGAGAGGCATGGGCGGCGGCCGCCGATTCGGAGTTCATTTCCCCGAACCTCGAGTTTGACGTAGATCACTACGGCGCAGATGTCACAGAATCTGAACGCAGAGTACGACGAGCCCTCGGATCCCTTGCCCGCGACCGGCTGGCAGCAGATCTGTGGCGGTTCGATGCCAGCGACCTGATGCCGCCGGCGATCGGCTCGGCCACGCCTGCCGGACGCGGTGCCTTCTGGCAGGGCATGCTGGATTACGTCGACGGGTTGCGCACCATGGATCAAGTGCTCTCCGACATCGAAGCTGCATGGGTGGCGCTCGAGGAGGAAGCCGCCGAGGAGGCCGGCGGGACCTAGCGCGCCCCGCCTTGCCCATTCCGGCGTAGCTGGCGGCCTATATGAGCCGCCAGTTACGCAAGAACGGAGGGGTTCCGGGTTTCTCGTGCAGATCCGTTTCATGGCTGACTCCTCCGGTCCACCGGCGGTCTACTTAAGTCGTGGCTAAGTCCGATTGTTCAAGGTGGGGACTATCCGAACGAAGACGGACGGCATAGGGTTGGAAGAGGGTTCCAGATGCAGTACCGGGTATTGGGCAAGTTTGAGGTAGGCCGGGATGGGGTGGGGGTCGACGTCGGCACGTACCGGCAGAAGTCGTTGCTGGCGTATCTGCTGACTACACCGAACAAGATCGTCTCCACAGACCAGATCATCGACGCGCTATGGGGCGAGGAAGCGGGGGCGGACAAGCAGAACGCGCTGTGGGTCCACATCTCAGCAGTACGCAAAGCGCTGGAGCCGGCGCGGGAGAAACGCTCCGAGGGGACGATTCTGCTCACCCGGGCGCCCGGCTATCTGCTGCAGGTCGATCCGCAGGATGTGGACGCCCTGCAGTTCGAACAGATGGCTGCGGAGGGTCGGGCGCTCGCCGACACCGACCCCGCGGCGGCCTCCCTCGTGCTCAGTGAGGCACTGGCCCTGTGGCGGGGACACGCCTACGAGGAGTTCATGTACGAGGCGTTCGCCTCGGCCGAGATCGCTCGGTTGGAGGAGTTGCGGTTGGAGACAGTCGAGGCCCGCATCGACGCAGATCTGCGGCGGGGCATGTCGGGCGAGTTGGTGTCAGAGCTGGAGAGCCTGATCCGGCAGTATCCGCTTCGGGAACGGTTCACCGGTCAAGCGATGCTTGCCCTGTACCGGTCGGGCCGGCAGGCTGAAGCTCTCCGGCAGTACCAGTTCCTCAAGTCCCGGCTGGGTGAGGAGCTGGGCATCGAGCCGTCATCGCAGATCCGCAAGCTCGAAGAACAGATAGTCACCGGGGACCCAGCGCTCGAGCCGGCAACCACCCTCGCGGTAGCGGGCACAGGACCACAGCCGGGTCTGGCCGTGCGTGGCTATGAGCTGCGGGACAAACTGGGCGAGGGCGGCTACGGGTTGGTCTATCGGGCCTACCAGCCGACGGTAGGACGCGAGGTCGCCATCAAGGTGATCCGCCCAGAGTTGGCCAACGACCCCGCCTTCATTCGTCGGTTCGAGGCCGAAGCACAGCTTGTCGCACGGTTGGAGCATCCTCACATCGTCCCGCTGTACGACTACTGGCGGGAGCCGGATGCCGCCTACCTGGTCATGCGGCTCATGGGCCGCGGCAGCCTGAGCGACGTCATCGACTCGACCGCGCTCAGTCCGGAACGGGCAGCAAAGGTCATCCAGCAGATTGCGGGCGCGCTGCACGCTGCCCATCGCAGTGGCGTAGCTCACGGCGACATCAAGCCGCAGAACATCCTGATCGACAGCGCCGGCAACGCGTTCCTCGGTGACTTTGCGATCGCGCTTGGCGCCGGTGACGGAAAGCCCGGGCGGGTCCTGGATACCCCCTACGCCTCGCCCGAGCAGCTGGCGACCAACGAGGCTTCGCCCGCCGGCGACATCTACAGCTTCGCAGTGGCGATAGCTCAGGCACTCACCGGTCTCCGGGGCGAACCAGCTCAAGTGCTGGGTGCGTTGCCAGGAGCGGTGGCACGAGTCGTCGACAAAGCCACGGATCCGGATCCGGCGGCGAGATACGCCGACATCGAGGCGTTTGCGCAAGACGCCATTGGCGAACTGGCTGGCGGCGAGGAAGTGCCCGAGCCGGTGGAGCTAGGCGAGGTGGAGAACCCGTACATGGGTCTGCGTCCCTTTGATCAAACGGACTCGGCGCTGTTCTTCGGCCGCGACCGGCTCGTCACCCGACTGGTGACCCGGCTGGGAGAGCAAGGTCAGCGCAGCCGTATGGTTGCGGTGGTCGGTCCGAGTGGCAGCGGCAAATCGAGCGTGGTGAAGGCCGGGCTGCTCCCGGCGCTGCGCCAGGGAGCTCTTCCCGGTTCCGATCAGTGGTTCACGGTTGACATGACGCCGGCACCTCATCCGTTCGAGGAACTCGAGAGCGCACTGACTCGGGTTGCAGTCGATCCGCCACCAACCATGCTCGAACAGCTTGCCGCCAGCGAGTCCGGGCTGCGTCGGGTCGTCCGCCAGGTGCTGCCCGAGGGATCACAGCTGCTGCTGGTGGTCGATCAGTTTGAAGAGCTCTTTACCCAGGTGGGAGAAGACACTGCGGATCGATTCATCGACACGCTCGTGGATACCGTGCGAGATGCTCACAGCAATGTCCGCATCATCATCACGCTGCGCGCCGACTTCTACGACCGGCCGCTGCGGCATCGGGGTCTGGGGGAGTTGCTGCGGGAGGGCACCGAGGTCATCACACCCATGTCCCCAGAGGAGCTGGAGCAGGCCATTGCTCGGCCTGCCGCCATGGTGGGTGTTGCGTTCGAACCCTCATTGGTTGCCCAGCTCGTGGCCGACGTGGTTGACCGGCCGGGAGCCCTGCCTCTGCTGCAATTTACGCTCACCGACCTGTTTGACAACCGCAGCTCGGCGACCATTCCCCTTACCGACTATGAAGCAGTTGGGGGTGTTTCCGGGGCGCTCGTCTCTCGGGCCGATGGCCTGCTGGCCGGCCTCAGCCCCAACTCCCAGGACGCCGCTCACCAGGTCTTCCTACGACTGGTGACACTGGGCGAAGGCAGCGAGGACACCCGACGGCGTGTTCTCGAGGCCGAGCTGCGGCAGCTTTCCGTAGAAAGCAGAGACCTCGACCAGATCCTCGAAGTCTTCGGACGCCACCGGCTGCTCAGCTTTGATCGTGATCCGATCACCCGGGGACCGACCGTTGAGATCTCGCACGAGGCGCTGCTGACCCAGTGGAAACGCCTCCGTGACTGGATCGACGAAGCCCGCCACGACGTCGGCAATCAGCGCCGGCTGGCGCAGGCCATGAACGAATGGACCGCAGCCGGCCAGGCCACCGACTACCTGCTGCGGGGCGGTCAGCTCGATCAGCTCTCCGGCTGGGCGGCGGTGACTTCGCTGCCCTTGAGCGGTCCCGAGGCGAGCTTTCTGGAGTCGAGCCTGGCAGAGCGGGAACGAACCCAACGGGAGCAGCGTGAGCAGGAGGAACGCACAACCGAGGCCGAGCGGTCGGCGCGGCAGCGACTGCGCCTGCTCAGCGTCGTCGGCATTGCTGCCGTTGTCGTTGCGGTGCTGGCGGTGTTTGCGTTCGTGCAGCGGCAGACGGCTCGGGATTCGGAGGCTGACGCGGTGGCTGCGCAGGCAGAGACGCAGGAGGCTCTAGATCGCGCGGTTGTGGCTGAGTCCAAGGCCCTGGCTGCAGAAGCCGTTGTTGAGCGGTCGCGACGTTCCTTGGAACTGGCGAGCGAGGCAAACCGGATGTTGGATGAGGATCCTGAGCTATCTCTGCTGTTGGCAATTGAGGCGGCACGAGTGACTGTTGAAGACGGGTTTGTCAAGCAGCAGGCCGTCGACGCCCTCCACTGGGCGATTCAGAAGAACGCCGTCATCTATCCGGTAGACAACGACGCGCCAGTTGCCGTGCGATCTGGCCCGCTCGGCGTCAGAGGCGTATATGCGATTCCACCTGCCGAACTTGCAGCGCTTGCGGCAAGCGCCACAGACCGAGCCTTCTCCGAGGGTGAGTGCGCCCAGCTCTTCCCAGGGGAGCCTTGCCCGGATCCCAGCGTTGCGTTGCCGAACGGACTTACCATCGATGTTGGCGACGAGTCTTACGGTGTCCGGGCGAATGGTCCCGGTGCGCTGGCCGGCACACAGGTCGAGTTCGTGACGGTTCAGGACATCAGCGTGCTCTACGAGGAATGGAACCGCTTCTGGGGCGATACTGGCATATACGTCTCACACTTGAGTACCGATCCCAGCGGAGAGATTGGGCGGCGCCAGAGCGAGGGATTCCCGGTTCCGGACGTGGCGCAACTTGCGCAACCAGGCGCCGTTACCGAGTTTGGGCAGGCGGGCCTTGGACTCGACCTCTCGTTACTGCTCGAGGAGACGCGGCTAGAGGAGGATTTTGGTCCTTCCCTGATGGAACAGGTGACCGTCACTAGCGATGCCACCCCGTCGGATGCCGTGTATGGAATACCTCTGCAGGTCAATCTGAAGGGTCTGGTGTTCTATCCGAAGGCGGCCTTTGCAGCGGCGGGCTACGAGCTTCCCGCAACTTGGGACGAGCTCATGGCGCTATCGCGCCAGATGGTGGCAGATGGCCGCAGCCCGTGGTGTATGGGGTTTGAGTCGGTAGGGCCGCATGGATGGCCCGGCACCGATTGGATCGAGAGCCTCGTCATTCGGGAAGCTGGACCGGAGTTCTACGACGATTGGGCGACGCACAGGGTCCCCTTCGATAGCGAAGTCGTGCGATCTGCTGCGGCCCTGTTTGATGAGTTGGTGTCCACGCCCGGGTTTGTCTGGTTGGGCAAGGAGAAGATCAGCCAGCTCAATGTGTTCTTCGCTCTCATACCGGAACTCGAGAGAGACGAGCCTGCTTGTTGGCTGTTCCACCAGGGCGACTTCGCGACCGGGTTCCTCAGCGCAGCGACGGAGCTTGGCCGGGACGTTGATTTCTTCGTGCTGCCACCGATCGATCCGTCCCGACCCACTCCGATTCTCGGGGGTGGTACCTATGCCAGCGCCCTCTCTGATCGACCGGAGGTCCGGGTCTTCTTGGAGCATCTGGCCTCACCTGAATGGGGCGAATTCCTAGCCAGCCAGCAGGGGTCCGGCTTCATCTCGCCCAACGCCCGCTTTGATACGGATCACTACGGCGCAGAGGCTAAGGAATCGGAGCGTTCGGTCCGGAGCTATATCGGCCTCGCCACTCGAGATGCGATCGCAGCTGGCGCGTGGCGCTATGACGCCTCCGATCTGATGCCGGTAGAGATCGGTCATTACACTGCGGACGGACTGGGAGCCTTCCTACAGGGCATGATGGACTACGTCGACGGTGTGCGCACCATGGACCAGGTCCTCGCCGATATCGAAGCTGCCTGGGTCGCACTCGAGCAAGAGGAGACCGAGGTCGAGGACGACGACGGGACCTAGGTGTTCTGGCCTTGCCCATTCCGGCGTAACTGGCGGCATATATGAGCCGCCAGTTACGCAAGAACCGATGGGACGGTCGCCGAACGGCTTGAGGTGTCGGGTCGATGGCCCCTCGCCGCCAACCGGTGGCGGCGGTACGGTTGGCCCTCATGGGCGAGCAAGGTGTTGTTAGACAGCGGCTGCGGGTGACCGGGGTCGTCCAGGGTGTGGGGTTTCGCCCCGCCGTGTACCAGCTAGCGACCGCCCTCGACCTTGGCGGGTTTGTCGGCAACGACAGTGCCGGGGTGTTCATTGAGCTCGAGGGCGAGCAGAGCGCCATCGACGAGTTCGTCCTCAAGCTGCAGGCCGACCCGCCCCCGCTGGCCCACATCGACTCGGTCCAGCGCACCGACCTCGAACCCTGTGGCGATGGTGAGTTCGTCATCGTCGAAAGCAAGAAGCAGGACGACGCCACCACCCTCGTTTCGCCCGATCTCGAGGTGTGTACCGACTGCTTGGCCGAGATGAACGATCCCGCCGACCGCCGCTACCGCTACCCCTTCATCAACTGCACCAACTGCGGGCCGCGCTTCACCATCACCCGGGAGACCCCATACGACCGGCCGCTTACCACCATGGCGTCATTCGTCATGTGCGACCTGTGTCAGGCCGAGTACGAGGACCCGGGCAACCGGCGTTTCCACGCCCAGCCCAACGCTTGCCCCGACTGCGGTCCCCACCTCTGGCTGGAGCGGGAGAATCGCGAACCGGTCGAAGACGTGATAGGCGAGACCCGCCGTCGGGTCGCCGCCGGCGAGATCGTTGCCATCAAGGGGATCGGCGGTTTCCACCTCGCCTGCGATGCCCGCAACGCGGATGCCGTCGCCACCCTGCGGGAGCGCAAGCACCGCACTGCCAAGCCCTTTGCGGTGATGGCCGCCGACTTGGCGACGACTGAAGCCATTGCCGATCTCGACGATGCCGAGGGAGCCCTGCTGGAGTCGCCGCAGCGTCCGATCGTTCTCGCTACCGAATCATCCGGCAGCGATCTGGTGGACGGGATCGCCCCCGGCAACAACCGCATCGGCGTCATGTTGCCCTACACCCCGCTCCATCACCTGCTGCTAGAACCTGGCGACGTGTGGGTGATGACCTCCGCCAACTACGCCTCAGAACCCATCGTCAAGGACAACGAGGAAGCCCGCAGCAAGCTTGGAGAACTCGCCGACACGCTGCTGCTGCACGACCGGGGAATCCACGTCCACTGCGATGACTCGGTGGTTCGGATCGCTGCCGGTGCCGAGCTGCCCATCCGGCGCAGTCGTGGCTTCGCCCCCTTCCCAGTGCGGCTTCCCAATCCGGTGCCGCCGACCCTCGCAGTCGGCGGTGAGCTCAAAGCCACTTTCTGCCTCGCCGACGGCGAGAACGCCTTCATGAGCCAGCACATCGGCGACATGGAGAACCTGGAGACCCTGGAGGCCTTCACCGCCGCCGTCGACCACATGACTGGGCTGTTCCGCATCGAGCCGGAGGTGATAGTCGCCGACCTCCATCCCCGCTACCTCTCCACGCGCTGGGCTGAGGATCAATTCCCAGACCGGGTCGTCCACGTGCAGCACCACCACGCCCACATCGCATCGGTGATGGCCGAGAACGCCCACACCGAACCGGTGATCGGGTTCAGCTTCGACGGCACCGGCTATGGGATCGACGGCACCATTTGGGGCGGCGAGATCCTGGTGGGCAACCTCGACGGATTCTTCCGCGCCGGGCATCTCGGGGTCGCCCAACTCGTGGGTGGCGACGCGGCCGTGAAACGGCCCTACCGGATGGCCCTCAGCCATCTCCACGCCGCCGGGATCGACTGGGATCCTGGCATCCCGGCCGTCGCCCGTGCCAGCACCGAAGAGCAGCGCATCATCCGCCAGCAGCTGGATACCGGGCTCAACTCCATCGAAACCACCAGCATCGGTCGGCTGTTCGACGCGGTGGCCTCGCTGGCTGGGGTCCGCCATAAGATCAGCTACGAGGGTCAAGCCGCCATCGAACTGGAGGCGCTCGGAGTGCCCGACGCTGACGGGTCGTACCACTTCGAGCTTGTGGATAGCGACGAAGCGCTGGTACTCGACCCCACGCCGGTGATCAACGCAGTTGCGGCCGATGCGCTGGCCGGAATCCCCGCTGCCGTCGTCAGCACCAGATTCCACCGAGCGCTGGCAGATGCTGTAGTGGCGTCGGCTCAGGAAATGCGGCGGCGGTACCATATCGACACCGCAGCGCTGAGCGGCGGCGTTTTCCAGAACGTCACGCTGCTCGAAGCCGCAACACAGGGTTTGGAAGAGTCGGAATTCGCAGTCTTGACCCACCGTTTGGTCCCGCCAAACGACGGCGGTCTCGCACTCGGCCAGGTAGCCCTGGCAGGACGGAGGTAGAACAGATATGTGTCTTGGGATTCCCGGCAAAGTGGTCGAGGTGTACGACCTCGACGGAGCCCGCATGGGCAAGGTGGACTTCGACGGGATCGTCAAGGAGATATGTCTCTCGTTCGTGCCGGAAGCTGAGGTGGGTGACTACACCATCGTCCATGTCGGGTTCGGAATCACCAAGGTCGACGAGGAATCCGCTCACGAAACGCTTGCCCTCATGAAAGAAATGGGGGTGCTCGAGGCCGAGCTCGACGCCTCCGTAGCGCTCGCCGAGGAGGAGGCCATCGCCAAGGGCGATGATCGGGCGTGAAATACCTCGACGAGTACCGGGATCCGGAGCTCGCCAGGAAGCTCTTCGATGAGATCGACCGCATCACGACCCGGCCCTGGGTGATGATGGAGGTGTGTGGCGGCCAGACGCATTCGATCATCCGCAACGGCATCGACAAGCTGCTCACCGACAAGATCGAACTGGTACACGGCCCCGGTTGCCCAGTATGCGTCACCCCGCTCGACACCATCGACAAGGCGCTGGCGATCGCAGCCCGCGATGACGTCGTCTTCTGCTCGTTTGGCGACATGCTGCGGGTGCCGGGGAGCACCCAGGACCTGTTTCAGGTGAAGGGCGAGGGCGGGGACGTTCGGGTCGTGTACTCACCGCTCGACGCCGTCAACATCGCCAAGGACAACCCCGACAAGCAGGTCGTCTTCTTTGGAATCGGCTTCGAGACCACCGCCCCGGCCAACGCCATGTCCGTGTACCAGGCGAAGCAGCTCGGGCTCACCAACTTCTCCATGCTGGTGTCGCACGTGCTGGTGCCGCCCGCAATCCGGGCAGTGCTCAACTCGCCGGTGAACCGGGTACAGGCCTTCCTCGCCGCCGGTCACGTCTGCTCGGTCATGGGGTTCTCCGAGTACGTCCCGATCGTTGAGGAGTACGAGGTGCCGATAGTGGTCACCGGGTTCGAGCCGCTGGACATTCTCGAGGGCATCCGTAGGACCGTTGCGCAGCTCGAGGCCGGCGAGGCCAAGGCCGAGAACGCCTATACCCGGGCGGTCAACTTTGAAGGCAACAAGCCGGCACAGAAACTGATCGCCGACGTATTCGAGACCACGGACCGCAACTGGCGGGGGATTGGTCTCATTCCCGAAAGCGGCTGGGAGCTGTCGGGCCGCTACGCCGACTACGACGCTGCGAAGCGTTTCGAGGTGGCCGATATCGATACCCAGGAACCTGAGATCTGCCGGTCGGGCGAGGTACTCCAAGGCCTGATCAAGCCAAACGAGTGCGAAGCGTTCGGCAAGGAGTGCACGCCGCGCAAGCCGCTCGGCGCCACCATGGTCTCCGCCGAGGGAGCTTGCGCCGCCTACTACACCTACGGCCGCTTCATCGAGATCGAAGGGGTCTCGGCATGACTTCGGACGACACGCCCGACGGGGCCACCATCGACGGGTGGTCTTGCCCGGCACCGTTGCGTGACCAGCCCAACATCGTCATGGGTCACGGCGGGGGCGGCAAACTGTCGGCCGAGCTGATTCAGCATCTGTTCTTGCCCGCATTCAACAACGAACACCTCGAAGACCTGGGGGATGCCGCTGTCGTCGAGCTCCCCGCCGGCCGCATCGCCATGTCCACCGACAGCTTCGTCATCCGGCCCCGGGTCTTCCCCGGAGGCGATATCGGCGAGCTGGCCATCAATGGCACCGTCAACGACGTCGCCATGACCGGGGCGACCCCGCTTTATGTCAGTGTGGCGATGATCCTCGAAGAGGGCATGCCGATCGATGAGCTGGCCGCAATCACCCAGTCGATGGCCAAGGCGGCCGACCAAGCCGGCGTGCAGCTCGTCACGGGAGACACCAAGGTTGTCGACCGGGGCCACGGCGACGGGGTCTACGTCAACACCACCGGCCTCGGGATCATCCGCGACGGCATCGACATTCGCCCGCAAAACGTTGGGCCGGGAGACGTCATTCTCGTCAACGGCACCATCGGCGATCACGGCATGGCAATCATGAGCGTGCGAGAAGGACTCGAGTTCGAGACGACTATCGAGTCGGACACGGCCGCCCTCAACCACCTCGTGGCAGCTCTCCTCGATGCTGCGATCGATGTCCGGGCGCTGCGCGATCCCACCCGGGGTGGGCTGGCGGCGACCCTCAACGAGTTTGCCGAAGCGGCCCAGGTAGGTGTCGTCGTCGAGGAGTTGAGGCTTCCGGTCAAGCGCGAGGTTGCATCGGCGTGCGAGATGCTCGGGATGGATCCCTTCTATGTCGCCAACGAAGGCAAGGTCGTAGTTGTGGTCCCTGCAGAGCAGGCCGACAAAGCGCTCGAAGTCATGCAGGCGCACGAACTGGGCACCGACGCGACCAGGATCGGCGAGATCGTGGCCAATCATCCCGGCGTTGTGGTTGCGAAGACCGCAATTGGCGCCACCCGGGTCGTCGACACCCAGGTCGGCGAGCAGCTTCCCCGCATCTGCTAGTCGGTTGGCTCGAACGACTCGACGGCATCAACCCCGTTCTTGCGTAACGAGCGGCCGATATGCGCCGCCAGTTACGCAAGAAGCGTTGGTAAAGGGCGGGGTGTTCGCCGCCGATGAAACCTCTTGGGTCCCAGGCTGCCTCGATTGACTCATGAAGGGGGTGGCGGCGATGGACGAAGCGATCGACCTACGCGCTGACGACCGCGATCTGCCCTCGCATCGGGCGGCAGATGCCCGGTCGCGCTTTCTCGTCAATACGAGCCAGGAGATACGCAGCTACGTTGACGACATCGTCGCCAACACTGCAGAAGTCCTCGACTCCGAGCTGACACTCGAGCAACGTGGTGCCCTGGTTGGTATCCAGACCTCCGCCGCCTCGTTGCTCACGCTGGTCAACGACCTTCACGACGTCTCCCGACTGGAAGATGGCGACTTCATTCTGGAAGAGACGCCTTTCCTGCTGCGACGCACCATCGATCACCTCGTGAAGATGCACTCTTCAGCTGCCACCGAGAAGGGGCTCGACCTGACTCATGAATTCCAGCCCGGCCTGCCGGATTGGCTGGTCGGAGATCCCGGCCGGTTCCGCCAGATGATCTCCAATCTCGTGGACAATGCGATCAAGTTCACCAATGTTGGCGCAGTACGGATCCTGGTCGAGGGGGAACAGAATCGAGTGGGCGGGATCACCCTCCACATTTCCATCATCGATACCGGCATCGGCATCCCTGAGGATGCCCAGGAACGTATCTTCGAGTGGTTCACCCAAGGGAACACCGCCACGGCCCGCAACTTCGGTGGCATCGGCCTTGGCCTCCCGATGGCGGCCCGCATCGCCGGGCGCATGGGTGGCCACATCTGGGTCGAGAGCAACACCGGAGTCGGCAGCACATTCCACTGCACCGCCTCGCTTCACGTGGGGGATGAGCCCGACGAGACTCCCAAGATCATCGAGGCTTTCATGGCCGCGTCGGCGGAGATTCCTGTACTGGTCATCTCCGATATCGAGGAAGAGCGCCGCCGCCTAGTCACAACGCTCGGCGAGAGTTCGATGTCGCCGATTGCCGTGGCTCAGCTGGAGCCGGCATTCGGTGCCATGAAACGTGCCGCGGAGCGCGAGAGCCCGATCCGTGCCGTGGTGCTGGCGATGGAGGACGACCCGTTCATGGTGTTCGAGCGCTTCAGCTCGGCGCTCGCCGACCGGATCCCGGTTGTCATCACCGTTCCGTCGGGCAAGCGAGGCGATGCCACCCTGTGCCGTCAGCTGGGAGTCGCCGGCTACCTGGCCGGTCCAATCGCCCCCGGCGACGTTGGTGATACGGTCCGGGCCGTTATCCAACTGGCCGAGCAGGGAGACACCGCGACGCTGGTCACCAGCCACTGGCTCCGAGAAGGCCGCCACAGTCTCAAGGTGCTCATCGCCGATGACAGCCCCACCAACCTGCGGCTGACAACCCGCATGCTCGAGAATCGCGACCATTCGGTGACGGCCGTCGAGAACGGTCGGCTGGCGCTAGAGGCGTTACGGATGGGGGACTTCGACGTTGTGCTCATGGACCTGCAGATGCCGGTCATGGATGGCATCGAAGCCACGGCCGCAATCCGGGCCGAGGAGAGTCGCGGCCGACCCCACGTACCAATCGTGGCAATCACCGCCTACGACGACCGGCAGCGGTGCATGGAGGCGGGCATGGACGGCTACCTCGAAAAGCCCTACCGCCCTCAGGAACTCTTCGAGACCGTCGAACGTATGGCGGCCGCGGTGGAGCAGGGCTGAGTCTCAGCCGACGAGCCGTAGCTCGGCCAAATAGTGGGCGCCCTCGTAGGCGGTGTCGACGAGTTCCCATCCACATGGTGCCGCCACCTCCGCCAAACGTTCCACGGGGAGGAACCAGTAGTCGAACCAAGGTGTGGCCAGCCGGTGCCACCTGACCCTGATTCGCAGCTGACCCGGTTCCCGGCCCCGTTCCCGGTTCATCTGGTGATAGTCGAGATTGACCGGATCGTCGGTGTCCAGCGGATTGAGATTGGTCCCGATGATCCTGGCCCCCGACGCAGCCATTCGGCGCAGCGCATCGAGGAAGGGTGGAGCCTGATCCGGCCCGGCGAGTAACCCGTAGTTGTGGCCCATGAGGAGGAAGGTGTCGAAGGGGACCGGATCCTGGTCCGCCAGTTCGAAGATGGTTCCCAGGAACGTCTGCTCGACACCCTGCCGTTGGCATACGGCAACACATCCCGGGGACACGTCCAGCGCGACTACATCGTGGCCGCGCTTCTGCAGAGCGACAGAGAACCGGCCACCGCCGGCCCCAACGTCGAGCACCCTGCCGACCACCCGATCCGGCACAGACTCTTCGACTGCGAACCAGTCGCCGATCTCGGTGAAGTAGAGGTCGGCCGGGTCCGCAGTGACATCGCCATCGTCGCGTTCGACAATGTGAACCCCCGCTTCCGAACCCTCGTCGAGGTGGGCGAGGAGCGCCGCACCGAGGGCGTCTCCGATCGCAGGTTCCGAGATCACGAGGCGATTGTGTCACGACCAGTTCGTGCAGGGAAGTATCTCGGCTCCGGAATCCGACCCGAACGATTCCGTTACGATTCTTGGGATGTCGCTTGCCGATCCCGTTCCCAGCAAACAGATCAAGCTGCTCTCCTGGGGTGTGTTGTGGTTGACCGTGGCCGTTGTGGTGGGTGGTGCTCTGGTGCGGGCCACCGACTCCGGCGCCGGCTGTGGTGAGTCTTGGCCAATCTGCGGCGGTCAGTTGATTCCCGACATAGGCAACTACCACACGGCGATAGAAGTCAGCCATCGACTGATGACCGGGCTGCTTGGGTTCGTGCTGCTTGCCTTGTTCGTGCTGGTGCGACGCGACTTCGACAAGGCGCACCGGTTGCGCCGCGCCGTCTTCGCTGCGGGTGTGTTGCTCATCATCGAGTCCCTGCTCGGGGCTTCGCTCGTGTTGTTCGGATGGGTCGAGTTCGACGCTTCGATTGCCCGGCTCATCGTCGTGCCGTTGCATCTGGTCAACACGTTCCTGCTGGTTGGGGCCATGACACTTGTTGCTTTCTTTGCGTCGGGGGGCCTCGGCTTTCGGATCGATACGGGCAAGCGACGGGATCAGCTCGTGCTGGTCGGCCTCGGGATCGTGTTGCTGATCGGTGCCACCGGTGCCCTCAACGCACTGGCCGATACCCTGATTCAGTCGGATGCGCTCGCCGAAACGGTGCCGGGAGAGGTTCAAGTCACCGAGCCGGTGCTCCGCAAGATTCGGACGATCCATCCCTTCGTTTCCATCATCGGTGGGCTGGCCTTGTTCATGCTGGTGCGCTACCTCGCCGAAGGTGCCGGGAGAACCGTGAGGTTGTTGGCCCTTGGTATCCAGGGCATCGTGTGGCTGCAGTTCTTCGTTGGCCTGCTCAACATCGCTCTGGAGGTGCCGTTGGAGACCCAGCTCATCCACCTATTCATCGCCGATGTGCTGTGGATTGCCGTCGTTCTCCTGGGGTCACACCTGATCGGGGGAACCACCGGCGCCCGGATGGGGCAGTCGGACAAGCCCGTTGCTGAACCCGTATGACCAACCCGGCCGTTCGTATCACCAATCCGCGGACCGAGACTCCGCTGCTCAAGACCTATGTCGAGCTGATGAAGCTGCGGATAATCGAGCTTCTCCTGATCACAACTCTGCCGGCGATGGTGGCCGCGGCCGGTGGCTGGCCCGGCTGGTGGCTTGCCTTTGCCACCCTCCTGGGAGGAACTCTCTCCTCCGCTGGTGCCAACGCCATCAACCAGGTGATAGACCGAGACATCGACAAGCTGATGAGCCGAACCCGGGGTCGACCGCTTCCCACGGATCGCGTGTCCCCGCGGGCCGTCATGGCTTTCGGTGTGGCTTTGGGAGCGGCTGGTTTCTTGTGGCTCTGGGCGACGACCAACCTCTTGGCGGCCACCCTGTCGACGATCGGGCTGCTGTTCTATGTGTTCGTCTACTCGCTGCTGCTCAAGCGCACCACCACCCAGAACATCGTCATTGGTGGGGCGGCTGGCGCGGTCCCGGTGCTGGTGGGCTGGGCGGCGGTCAACAACAACCTCGAGCTACCGGCTTGGATCATGTTCGCCATCGTGTTCTTCTGGACCCCGCCCCACTTCTGGGCGCTGGCCATTCGGTACCGGGAGGACTACGAACGGGCCGGAGTTCCCATGCTTCCTGTTGTCGTGGGAGAGAAGCGGGCAATCGATCACATGCTGGCCTACACGGTGGTCCTCGTTGGGGCGACGCTGTTGCTCTATGCCACCGGTCCTGTCGGGTGGCTGTATCTGAGCGTTGCTGCGGTCGCCGGGGTGGCGTTTCTCGCGGGCACCTGGATGCTGCGCGACCACCCGGAGGCAGCAATGAAGTACTTCGGGTACTCGAACGTTTATCTGAGCGTCATCTTCATCGCCATCGCGGGCGACGTGTTGGTGCTGGCGTGATGGAGGACGCAATGCGCATCGTGGCAACGGCCGTTGTCGGACTCGGACTGCTCCTGATCCTGTGGCTCGAGCTGGCCGCGGCAGGGGAGCGCCGCACGGTGGGACCGCTCCGGGACATCTTCGAGGTGTTGGTGCCCGTAGCGGCAACCGTTGCCCTCGTTGTCGGTGTCTGGGTCTACTAGATCGAGTACGAATACCGCTCCGGGACCAACGCCGTCTTGTCGGGCCGGAACCCGATTCTGGTGAAGTAGTCCCGCTGGTCCTGCGTCGTGACTCGAGTCCACGCCACCCGGCTCCCGGTCTCTCGGGTGATTCCGGAGTCCTCTGAGTACAACCAGTTGGCCAGCTTGAAGTCGCGGTACTGCGGGATTACGTAGTCGAGCAGAACCTCGAACGAACTACCCCCATGGAGCCTTGCGACCAGCAAGCCCGCCGGGACCATGTCCCGCAGCATGAACACGGCGATCACGTCGGGCGCCGGTTCGTAGACGAAGTCGGGCTGGTACCGCGTGGCTATGTCGTCCTCGTAGAAGTCGAGGAAGTACCGCAAGTAGCGGCCGTCCGGGCGCAGCCGCAAGATCGTGAAGACCTCGCTCTTGAGGCGTACCAGCTTGCGCAGGTAGTACAGGTGGATCGAGGCGGCGACGATATTGACGACCGCGATTGGATACGCCTCGATGGAGACGCTGTAGATGAGAAACGTCAATGAGGCCACCAGGCCGATGGTGCGCAACCGCAGGATCGACTTCTGCAGCAGCGACAGGATCACAAGGCCGGATCCCAGGTAGCCGATAACCTCGACGAGTGTTTCGTTCACGCCGTGGATCGTAGTGAGCGGTCCCGCTACCTTTGCATCCATCGGAGGGAGGGTGATGGCGCACGACACCGCACCGATCAGAGATGATGAGCGCTTCGACGAGAGAAGGGTTGCGTCCTACCTGCGCACTCACCTCCCCGAACTTGTCGGCGTTGACCCGATCGTGTTCGACCAGTTTCCCGGTGGGGCCGCCAATCTGACGTACCGGGCCGTCGCCGGCGACAGGGAGCTGGTGCTGCGGCGGGCACCGCACGGCCCGGTTGCTGAGCGCGGCCACGATATGGAGCGGGAGCACCATGTGCTGTCGCGATTGTGGAAGGCCTACCCCAAAGCGCCGCGGTCGTATCACTTCTGTTCCGACCCCGAGGTGCTCGGCAAGCCATTCTTCGTGATGGAGCGGCGGCGTGGCTGGGTGATCCGCAATCAATGGCCGCAGCGCTATGTCGATGACGACGCTCTCAAGACTCGGTTGGCCGGCGCGCTGGTCGACGGCCTTGCTGAGCTCCACAGGGTCGATACTCGGGACGTTGGGCTGGGGGACTTGGGAAGACCCGACGGGTTTGTTGAACGGCAGGTTGCTGGGTGGACCCGACGCTGGCATGCCGCCAAGACTCGGGAAGTACCTGCGATGGACAAGGCATCCACGGCGCTTGTGTCGAATCCGCCCCGACCCGGGCCAACCACGATCCTGCACAACGACTACAAGCTGGACAACACGATGGCCGACGCCGACGGTGCCCTGGTGGCGGTGTTCGACTGGGACATGGCGACCCGCGGAGACGCCCTGGTCGACCTCGGCACGCTGCTGGCCTACTGGCCGGATCCGGAGGCGGCAACCTTTCAGATCTTCGGGGAGCAAGGGGTGATGCTGGCCCCGTATCTGGCCAAGAGCGACGTCGTGGACCGGTATGCGGCGGCAACCGGGCACGATGTGAGCGACTTCAGTTACTACGAGGGTCTGGCGTTGTTTCGGATTGCAGTGATCGTCGAACAGATCTACCACCGCTACATCAAGGGGCAGACGGCTGATGACCGATTCGCCCGTTTCGAGCCGATTGCGCCGATCCTGGCTGAAGCTGCGTGCGAAAGGCTGGCGCGTCCCTAGTCGTCGAGCAATCGACCAACGATGAGGAATGGAGTGTCCTCGTCAAAGCCCGTGTTTGGTCGGAAGGCGGAGCCCGGAACGAGGATCGTATCGGTGCCCACCGCCGGCGGCGAGGCCCACCACCATTCGGCATCGGGGTGCCAGAGGGCCAAGTTGCCGGCCCGCTCCCAGGTCGTACCGTCCGGCGATAGGTAGAGCGGGCGGGGTGGCGGTCGGTCGCTGTAGAAGTCGACCGCAATGGCCATCAGACCCAGCGGACCGGAGCCGAGGTCATATGCCCCTACCGGTTCTCCGGATGTTGTGACGACCCGCTCCCATTCGCCGCCATCGGGCGAGCTCCACAGTTGTTCACACGGCCCGGTGGAGCAGTCGGTGTGTGTTCCCTCTCCAACAGCGAAGTACCGACCCTTGTGGCGCTGCAGGTTCCATATGTAGCCGGTTTCTTCGATGACGGTCGTGGCGGCAACCTCATCCCAGTCGTATCCGTCCGGGCTGAGCCAGATTCGCAGTGACGGTGGCCAGCCCTGGATTGTTCCCAGCAAGAATCCCTCGTCCGATCCCTCGAGACCCATGATGTCTGCGTCAGCCGAGAAAGGGGCGGCCGGGAGTGTGGTTCTTCGGGGCACATTGTCAGGCCCGATGAGCCAGGCTTGGCGAAACTCGGGGCTTCCCATCGAGTCCTCACTCCATTCGAATGTGACGACCAAGGCGGTCTCGCCGCTCGTTGCGAGATGGCCGACGTCGTAGAACCGGCCGGCCTCCTCGCTGCCCGGCAGATCGATTGCGGTCCACTCGTCGCCGTCGTAGAAGGTGAGGAATGATCTCTCCCGCTCCCAGGCTTGGCCGATGAGCCCATCACGGAGCGGTTGTAGATTCCACAAGCCGTCAAAGTCGGGCTGGCCGCTCATCCGCTGCCAGGTGAGGCCATCCTGCGAAGTCCACAGGCTCACTTCGTCGGTCCAACGCTGCGGTTCACCGTGCCCGACAGCGATGAAGCCATCCCGGTAGTGGGTTATCCAGTTGAGGTGGGCGACCGGGACGGGAGCAGGTTCGAGCCACGACCATTCCATGGTTCCGAGCCTTGTCTCGATGATCCGGGTATCTCCCGGGCGCAGCAACCCGGCGATGAACTCCTCGGTTACTCGGAGGTGGACCGGGGCCGACTCCGGGGTGAACACCGGATCGATCGTTGCGGTAGCGGGGTCGTCCATGAGCGCTTGGGTCGATGAGTCGGCAAATCCGACGCCGTCTATCAGCATCTGCCACATGTGTGCAGACGGCGCGGTGGACAGGAGAACCTGCTTGATGGCGCCGTCTTCGACAACGATCTCGGCGGTTCCTGCATGGTCCTCATTCGAGTATGTCGCCAGCAGATCCGACGCCACATCAAAATCGCATGACACGCGCAAGCTGTCGACCTCACCCAAGCGCATGCGGGTTCGGCACTCGCCGAGATCGATCCGGGTGTTTATTGCGCGCAGGTAGTCGAAGGTGGCGGCGACCGAGTCAGGGTCGATGGCCTCGGTTGCCTCGTCCCACCAGGGGAGATCGGCACGGCCCAGCGACGGGATCTGGAATCGGGCCGGCTGCTCGGGCAGGAGCGCGACGACTGCGTTGGTGTTTTGTCGCTCGACGGCGTCGAAGTAGGCCATGGCCAGCTCCACGCCCGCGGCCTCCAACTCGCTGGTGTCCCAGGTGGAATGCCAGGCCTGCGGTGTTTCCCGATCGGAGCCGCCAACAACGGTGATGTTGGCGCCGGAGACGCTTGCGGCACGAGCCCAGCCCTGCAGCGCCGGATCGGGGTAGTCGATCCTCCACGAATCGCCCCCGTCGACCGATGTCCACACGGCTGGTGTCTGCGGGCTGTGAACTCCCGCCCACCCGGCGATTGCGATGCGCCGCCCCTGCGCGACCGCTGAGATCGGCGACTGTCGCAGGCGCACCGTGTGAGGCTGCGAGTCGATGTCGAGGCGATCGGACGAGCCGTCGGCCCATTCCACCACAGCGCTGCTGTCGCTGATCCCGACCACCTCGATCAAGCCGACGTTGGTCAACACTTGCGAGCCCTCAACCACGCGATGCTCCTGCCCGTCTATGGCTACAAGCGCCTCTTCGGCGTTCCTGGTGCCCTTCAATTCAATCGCAACGCTGTGTCCTCGCAGGGCCGCGTCGGCCGATGCGATCCGGCTCCAGGCAGCGCCGTCCGATGAACGCCACACGGCGATTCCGTCGTTGGCTTCTCCCACGGCCAGCAACCCGTCGGCCGTGGCTGTGATGTCCACAACGGTGCCCCAGGAAGCAGGGAGAAGGTCATCGCCCAGCCCGCTGGTTTCTTCCCAATCGACCCCGTCCCGGGAGCGATAGATGGCGGCTTGCTCGCTATTCCGTTCCTGGCCCGCTGCATAGAACCAATCGCCGACGCCGGTCAGCGAGTTGACGAGGATCTGATCGAACGCCGCGCCCGCGGGGTAACGGCTCCACTCGAGACCGTCCTGCGAGCTCCAGATTGTGTGCGTGCCCTCCATGGCGGCAACGGCCAGCAGCGTGTCGGTAGCGGCAAGCCCAATCAGAGTGTGGCCGCCCATATCAGCCACAGGTCCGTGGTAGGTCCATTGGCGGCGATTGGGTGCCGTCCACAGACCGACATCATCAGCCACTGCGCCCAGTGCCACGATGCCGCCGTTCCATACCACAGCATGGTCGATGCTGGAATCCGGATTCTCTGGATGCTCGAATTGCGACACCTCGCGCCAGGCAGAACCGGTTCCCGTAACCCACGCTGCGGCGCCCTCGTCGTCGTGCCCGATCGCAAACAGCGAGGTGTTGTGGCGCAGGAGGTCATTGATACGGCCCGGCCACTCGAAGGGCACCGACTCCCAAGCCTCGGTCGCAGCCGAGCCGGTCGAGGTCAGGTCTATCAGTTCCGGACTGACCGCGCTCAGCCCAGGGGGAATCGTGGTTGAGGCTGCTGCGGGCTCCGGCTGGGATTCGGGTCGGGTGGCGGCAACAAACGCCAGCAATGCAAACCCAACGACCACAATCGGCACCAGCCAGCGCCGACGCTCCCCATCTCTGGGATCCGGAGAGCGTGAAGCCATGGCATCGCCCCCATCGGCCGGGAGAACCCGTATCGCCGGAGGGCCATCACCGTTGCGCATCTGGTCCCTATCCACCACCCAATTCTGGGGGTATCGCCTCTTGCTGACAAACGTCTTGGGCCGGCTATGGCGTTCCTTTGGGGTTGCCGGCAGGGCAGATCGGGTATATGGTGCCCTGCAATGAAACAAAACGGCCTCTACTTTGCGTACTTCTTTACCGGGCTTTCGGCCCGGGCAGAGGGTGCGCGCTAAGCGAAGCCGACAGACACCACCTCACCGCCCGAAGCCGAAAGCGGCTTCGGGTTTCTCTTTGCCTGGGGCCGCCGTCTAGGAGAAACCATGAGCAATCCAAACCCAGACAAACCGGTACTCAAGAGCCACCGCCGGCCCGATGTCGACACCACAGTCGTCGCCGTCGGCAACGTCAGGTTTGGTGATGGTTCGTACCCGGTGATTGCAGGCCCAATCGCCGTGGAAAGCGAGGAGCAGGTCATCAACACGGCAATGTCGCTCGCCGAATCGGGTGCCTCGATGCTGCGGGCCGGCACCTACCGTGCCGAGAACTCGCCGTACAGCTTCAAGGGGCTGGGGCAGGAAGGCCTGTGGCACCTGGAGAAGGCCGGCTTCGAGAGCGGACTCCCGACAGTGACGGAGGTCATCGAACCCGGGCTCGTCGAGCTAGCCGCCGACCATGCCGACATGATCGAAATCGGCCCGGACAACATGCAGAACTTCGTACTGCTGCGCGACGCCGGCAAGACGATGAAGCCGGTGATGTTGCATCGGGGCCCCTCCGCCACCGTCGACGAGTGGTTGATGGCAGCCGAGTACATCCTCGCCGAGGGTAACAACAACGTCGTCCTGTGCGAGCGAGGCAGTCGGGGTTTCGATCCCAGGACCTCGGACACGATCGATATCTCGGCGGTTCCGGTTGTGCAGCGACTCTCCCACCTCCCGGTTGTGATCGACCCTGCGTCGACGGAAGGCAACGCAGACATCCTCGGGCCGCTTGCTCTCGCCGGTAGGTCTGTTGGGGCTGACGGCCTGGTTGTCTCAGCCCACGTCGATCCGACCTCATCGTTGGCGGGCAACGGCAGTCAGCTCGACCTGGTCGAGTTCGCCCGGCTCATGGAGAAGCTCGGGATTCCATCACTGCGTGACGAGATCGACCGGGTCGATCGCGAGCTGATCAAGCTCGTGGCCCGTCGGCTCCATGGTTCCGTGGAGATCGCCAAGATCAAGGCGAAGAAGGGTCTCGAGATGCGGTCGCCCGACCGGGAGAAGGAACTGATAGAGGAAGCGGTGATAGATGGCGCAGCCCTCGGCGTCGACCGCGAGTACATCGAGAACCTGATGAATCTCGTGCTCACTCACAGCCGGGCCGCCCAGCGCCGGGCCCTCGGAGACTCTTAGCGCTCACCTAACAGACCTCGAACGCACGCGTTCGACGATGTCTCCAGTCGATTCAAGGAGACATCATGCGCAAGCGACTACTGGTGCTGCTGGCGACGCTCACGGTTCTCATGACCGTTGCGGTCGCTGCCCAGGCTCAGGAAGACGACGCCTCGATCGAGGGCAAGGGCTACATCTGGGCCAAGGGTTCGGGTGTGGCGATTCTCGACGGGCGCGGCCGAGTGCAGATGGCCATCGACGGCGATGTCGTCATCTATGACTACGCCGGGGACGCGGTCGTCAAGATTGGTGCGGTACCCGAGGAAGAGCCCGATGGTGCAGCCGCCCGGCTTCAAGAGGTCAGTCCCACGACGACCTACACCTTCGACAACTTCCGCGGTCGGATGCAGGTTGTTGGGTCCGACTTTCGCATCGAGGCGGAGGGGGATATGAAGTTCCGCGGACGTGGTGAGGGCACTGTCGAGCTCGACGGCAGGGGCTGGTGGAAGACTCTGCGCAACCGGGGCACGTGGGAGGGGACCGTCCTCCGCTTTGGTCGTGCCGACGTTCTAGAGAGCTAGAAACTGCCGGTCCGTTGTAGCGCTCCGGTCACCCTTTCGGCCGGGGCGCTGCCGCGGCCGGGTAGGGTCGCCACAATGATCGAACTCATCATCGGCGACGACGGCATCCCCCGCTGTTCCTGGGGTGACGCTCCGGAGATCTATCGGAGGTACCACGACGACGAGTGGGGACAGCCGGTCGACGATGACGGCGTGCTGTTCGAGAAGCTATGTCTGGAAGGGTTCCAGGCAGGATTGAGTTGGCTCACCATTCTGAAGCGACGGGAGGGTTTCCGGGCCGCCTTCCAAGGATTCGACATCGACGGGGTTGCCGAGATGGATGAATCCGATGTGGAACGACTGCTCCAGGACACCGGCATCATCCGGCACCGTGGCAAGATCGAGTCGACCATCAACAACGCAAGGCGGGCACAGGAGGTCATCGCCGAGCTGGGTACCCTGGGGGCGTTGGTCTGGTCCTATGAACCCGAACCCGGCAGCTCCATCCTCGAGGCGCACACTGCGGAATCGACTGCGCTTTCGAAAGACCTGAAGAAGCGTGGCTTTAGCTTCGTCGGCCCGACCACGGCCTACGCATTCATGCAGGCGATGGGCATCGTCAACGACCATCTCCCAGATTGCCACGCCTGGGAGTCCGTGGATCGGGCGCGGGCGAGCTTCGTGCGACCGACCTGACCGTCGGCCCTGGGTTTTGGCGTCGCAAAACGGAATATGTTCCGGTCTGGGACGCCAGAACGGGGAAGGTGCAGCCCTAGTCCGCCTCGAGGAGGGCGTTCGTGAGGTCGACGACCAGGTCCAGCATGGCGACCGGGTTAGGGCCGAGCGTGTTGCTCAGCAGGGCAACTGTGAACCCGGACTCCGGGTAGTAGGCGAGCCAGGAGCTGAAGCTGACCGTGCCTCCTTCGTGAAAGATCGAAGGGCGCTCACCGATGTTGTCAAGATGCAGCCCAAGCCCATAGGGGATGGCGGTTCCATCTGTCAGCGTCGCCGACGTAGACATGGCCGGGTAGAACTCGTGCGCCACCAGGTGGTGCTGCCACTGGATCATGTCTCCTGTCGTGCTGCAGATACCGGCGCCACCCGACAGCCACCCATCGGGCAGGACGGGACCAGCCACTGGTCCATCGGGCCCGATGTTGTATCCGGTGGCAAGTCCTTCGGAGTCGACCCAGCACAGGCGAGTGTTGTCGAGGCCGACCGGGATGAAGACGTCTCGTTCCATGGCGACCTCAAACGGCTGCCCGGTGACTGTCTCGATGATCGCCGCGAGCACCGCATAGCCGGTTGAGCTATAGATGAACTCGGACTCTGGTGGCGCGGCGAGAGCTTCTTCGATTTCGATGAAGGCAGCGACGATCTCGGTTGCCGAATAGCTGCGGGTCCAGTCGAATGGGGTGTCTGGATCAGCGGCGAAGATGGCGAAATGGTCTGGAATACCACCGGTGTGGCTGAGAATCTGACTGATTGTCGTGCCCTGCCAGTCGGCAGGGAGCCAGGGGAGATAGTTGCCGACGGCGTCCTGCCGGCTCAGTACTCCGGCCGTCTCGAGCTGCAGGATCTCGTAGGCCACGAACTGCTTGGAGACAGACCCGATCTCGTAGACGGTTTCCGCGCCTGCCGGGATGTCATCGGCCAGGTCGGCTGTGCCATAGCTCGTGACGTAGGTGGGGCTTTGATTGCACTGGACCCCGACGGTGAGCCCGACCGCCTCCATCCCCTCCATGCCGGATGAGACCGCCTCGGCGATCTGATCCACGAGATCCGATGGCATTGGCAGTTCCTCGGACGGATCTCCCGTTCGGTCACACAAGGGATCGGAGGCAGAGCTGCAGGCGGCGATCAGCAGAGCCAGGCACAGTGCTGCTGCGAAGCGCGGCTTCATGTTTCCGCCGCGCCAGGGTGCCGGACCATGAGGGAAAACGGAATGCCGATTTCTGCGATCGTCATCTCGTCCAGGACCTCGAAGCCGAGGCGCTCGTAGAAGGAGACGTTTTGCTCAGTCTCCGTCTCCAGGTAGATCATCTTGCCGTCGCGGTCCGCGTTTCGCATGCCGGCGCGCACCAGCGCCGATCCGTGGCCCTCACCCTGATGATCGGGGTCGACACCGATCGCCATGAGGTACCAATGGGGCTCCCGCATCAGCTGCTTCCTCTTCTTGTCGAACTGGCGCATTACCCGGGTCAGCCGGCGGATGTTCTGGACTGGGGGAGTGAGTAACCAGCGGGCCGACGGACCCGCAGAGCTGATGATTGCGCGAGCGCCGATTTCCTTGCCCGGCCGCAGCCACAGTGCCACGGCCTCGAAGCCGGCGGTCCTTTCCGGGGATCCGCCTGATGCGTGAGTCATCTTGGCGGCACCGATGAACATGATCGGGAGGCGTTTCCGGCGGATGCTGGGATCGGGTACGAGCGCAGCCCATTGCGGGTCGGTGTAGAAGGCTCGGCCGAGCACGTCCCCGGCCCTGCGGTGTTCAGATTTCTCCAGCGGCACTACAGCCCGAGAAGCGGGTTCCGTCACTGGGTCATCGTACGTCCGGCTGCGGCTGCTGCCTACCCAGCTCGTTATGCGATGCCGTGCATTTCCGGCTTGGCCTCCCGGGCCATCAGGTTTGACACCGCCTCGAGGGGCTCGGCGCCTTCGTAAAGCACTCTTGCGACCTGGGTGGCTATCGGCATCTCGATCCCGTGCCGGTCGGCCAGCGCCAGGATCCCCGGCGTAGATTTCACGCCCTCGGCGACCTGGTTCATCTCGTCGATGATGTCGTCGAGTTTCTTGCCCTGACCCAGCCCATAGCCAACTGTGTGATTGCGACTCTGCGAGCTCATGCAGGTGGCGATGAGATCGCCCATACCGGCCAGGCCGGCGAATGTCAGCGGCCGGCCGCCCATGGCCACGCCGAGCCTGGTGAGCTCGGCAAGGGCGCGGGTTATGAGAGTTGCCATGGTGTTGTCGCCAAATCCGAGCCCGTGGGCCATGCCCGCAGCAATTGCCATCACATTCTTGAGAGCACCTGCCGACTCGCTGCCAACGACATCGTCGTTGGTGTAGACCCGAAACCGGCTGCTCATGAACACCTGCTGCAACGCCGCGGCCGCGGCGCCGTCCTTCATGGCGATGACGGTGGCGGCAGGCTGGCCGGCAGCGATCTCCTTGGCGAGATTTGGCCCGGTGAGGACTCCGATTCGATCTGGATTGTGGTCGGGGAGTACATCAGCGGTGACCTCGGTCATTCGCATCAGCGATTCCCGCTCGACACCCTTCGCCAGCGAAATGATCGGCGTGTCCGATCCGAGCTGATCCCGCAACGACTCGAGTACTGCCCGATAGCCGTGCGACGGGACGCCCATCACGACTGCCTCGGTCGCGGCGATCGTTTCAGCCAGGTCAGATGACGCGGTGATGTTGGGGGCAAGCGGGTAGCCCGGTAGGTAGTCGGGGTTCTCCCGTCGCTCGTTGATGGCAGTGGTGAGCTCGCTGCGCCGCGCCCACAGGGTTACCGGCTGCTTTGCTCCCACCAAGTTGGCGACGGCTGTTCCCCAGGAACCGGCGCCGATGACCGACACGCGCATTTGTTCTCCCTTCTCCTAAGTAAGCGTAGGGGAAGTGCCGATAGGTAGAGAAGGGTCCTTGCTTTTCGGTCCCAAGCCGGTGAGTCTTCCGTTGACCGCCGCAGACAGGAGAGGCCAGGGTGACGAGAAAAACATACGTCTTGGACACCTGCGTACTTCTCGCCGACCCGCAATCCCTCCTCCGTTTCGATGAACACGACGTTGTATTGCCGCTCGTCGTCGTCGAGGAGCTCGATCGTCAGAAGATCCGGGTCGACGAGGTGGGTTCAAATGCCCGCAGGGCGATTCGGGCGCTCGAGAAGTTGGGCGCGTCAGAGGCCGGAGGGCTGGAAGCCCCCCGCCAGCTCGAGTCGGGAGGGACGATGCGGATCGAGCTGAATGGGACGCACTCCGACAGGCTTCCAAAGGTGCTCGATCCCTCAACCGCCGATCATCGCATTCTCGCTACGTGTCTCAACCTCGTGGATGAAGGCGCCGACACGGTGCTGGTCACCAAAGATGCATCGCTGCGGATCAAAGGCGCTCAGCTCGGGGTCGAGGTCGAGGACTACCGCGCCGACACGGTTCCCGTCGATGAGTCGTACTCCGGTGTCGCCGAGATCACGGTGGATGCCTCGACGATCGACGAGATCTACTCCGAGGGCAAGATCGTGCTCGACCGGGATGATCTTCATGTCAATCAATACGTGATCCTGAAGACATCGGCTTCGCAATCGGCGGTGGGTCGTGTGGTCGACACCACTTTCGAGACCTCGGTGGTCCGTGTTCCCGGATCTCGCCAGGCCTTTGGAATCGAATCCAAGAATGTTCGCCAGGCGTTTGCCCTGGATCTCTTGATGGATCCGGACGTGACCGCAGTAAGCCTCATGGGCTTGGCCGGGACCGGCAAGACGTTCCTAGCTCTAGCGTCGGCGCTCGAGCAGACGATCGAAGCCGGCCGCTATCGCCGGATTTCTGTGTATCGCCCCTTGGTGGCCGTCGGCCGTCAGGAAGTTGGCTTCTTGCCCGGTGATCTAGATGAGAAGCTGGCCCCGTGGATGGCAGCGGTGCACGACAACCTGTATGCGCTGTTCAGTGGAGACCCGCAGTCCGCAAAGGGCGCTATCGACGAATTGCTCGACCGCAACGTCATCGAGATGGCAGCTGTGACCTATCTCCGTGGTCGATCGATCACCGATGAGTTGGTAATCATCGACGAAGCGCAGAACCTGGAGTATCCGACACTCAAGGTGATACTCACCCGGATCGCGTCGGGCTCGAAAGTGGTGTTCTGCGGCGACCTCACTCAGGTCGATAACCCCTACATCTCCCCGTTCGGTGGCCTCGCTGCTCTGATCGAGAAGCTGAAGGGTCAGTCGCTATTCGGTCACATCACTCTGGAGAAGTCGGTACGTAGCCCGCTCGCTGAACTGGCGGCTACTGCCCTGTAGCTCCACCTTCCCGTTCCTGCGGAGCTAACGGCGGATATCTGCCGCCATGTACGCAAGAACCGAGGGGTGCCGCGCGCAGCAGCCCGCTACTCTCCGCCCATGGCTTCTGTATTCACCATGATCATCGACGGGGAGTTGCCGGGGCGGTTCGTCTGGAAGGACGACCGGTGTGTGGCGTTCCTGTCGATCAATCCGCTGGCGCCTGGGCACACACTCGTGGTGCCACGCGAGGAGGTCGATCATTGGATCGACCTCGAGGACGGCCTCATGCAGCACCTGATGGAGGTCTCCAAGAAGATCGGCGTTGCACTCAACTTGGGTTTCAAGCCGGCGAAGGTCGGCATGATGATCGCTGGGCTCGAGGTGCCACATGCTCACATTCACCTCGTACCGATGGCAGGCGAGCACGACCTCGACGCCGACAGTGCTGATCTCGCACCCAATCCGGATCATCTCGATGCTGCGGCTGACAGGGTCAGGGCCGCGCTCAAGGCGCTAGGGCACCCCGAGGTCAGCGAGTAGCTCTGCAATAGAGAAGGGGCGCCGCTAGGGCGCCCCTTCTGCAGTCCTCGGTTCGTTCTACAGGTTGTCGGAAATCCAGTCGGCCGCGACCTGTTCTGGGTCCTCCCCGTCGATACCGATCAGCTTGTTCATCTCGCTGAGCTCTTCGGTAGTCAACTCGGCGCTGACCTCGTTGAGGATATCGGCGAGAGCGTCCCCGTACTCATCGAGCATCTCCTGGCGGATGACGGGAGTCAGGTTCTCAGCGGGCTGCAATCCCTGGTCATCCTCGAGCAGCACAAACCCCTTCGCTGCGATGACACCGTCCGAAGTGAACAACAGTGCCACCTGGATCTCATCACCCTCGAGCGCCGCCACCGTCAGCGCGCCACCAACGTCAAGTGGCTTGAACTCGGCGAAGCTGAGTCCGTAGACGTCCTGCAGGCCGATTAGGCAGAATGGCCGCTCCGGGCACTCCGGGGGTCCACCGAACACGAGATCTGTGTAGGCCGCAAGGTCGCTCACCTTGCTCAACCCAAGCTCGTCCGCCGTGTCCTGACGAACCACTATGCCGTTCTTGTCCTGAGCCGGCGCCGGATCCAGTACTGCAATGCCTTTGGCGGCAAACGCATTCCTGAGATCCTCTGCGGTTGCTGCGGAATCTGCAGTAGGCGTGCCGCCTTGGTTCGACAGCGCCGAGCCGACATACTCGGGCAGCAGATCCAGGTCGCCACTCTCGAGCGCAGCGGTGTACACCTCTCGGTTGCCGATGTTCAGATTGCGTTCAACCGGATATCCATCGTCTTCCAAGACCTGCGCGTAAATCTCAGCCACGAGGGCGTTTTCGCTGAAGTTGGCCGACCCGATTGTGATGGTCGGGCCTTCCTTTGCGTCCTCACCCGATCCACACGCGGCGGCCACGAGGGCCAGTGCTATGAAGATCGCCCCAAGGACGCGGTTGCGGTTGTTCCGCATGGGTCACCTTCTCCTTCGATTGGGGAATGACAGAAACCTAACCGATCTCGACGATGGCGGCGACGTCGCTCAGGCGTGCGCTCCGGTAACGACATCCTCGGTTGTCGTGAGCCCCTGCGGCACCACGCGCTTCTCGACGGCGCCGAGCACGATCTCGGTCCCGATGGAGAGCAGCGCCACCAGGATCCCCCCGGCAAGGACCCGCACGTTGTCCTGGACCGCAAACCCATCAACGATGTAGCGACCCAGACCACCCCACGCCACCAAGGCGGCTAGAGGCGCAGTCGCCACCACCTGCACTGCGGAAACTCGAAGGGCAGCGAGAATCACGGGCGACGCCATGGGGGCCTCGATCTTGCGAAGGACCTCGCCGTCGGTCATCCCCATTCCGCGGCCCGCTTCGACAAGAGCGGGGTCGACATCTCGGACCCCTGTGTAGGTATTGGTGAAGATCGGCGGCAGCGCCAAAGCGAACAGCGCCAGCAACGTCGGCCAGAAGCCAAGGCCCAAGCCGAGGCGGATCGAGATCGGCAGGAAGAGCGCCATGATGGCAAACGACGGTATGGCTCGCCCGATGTTGATCGCAGCGACCGCGGCGAATCCGCCACGTCGACGGTGACCGAGCCACAGCGCCGGGGGAAGCGCGATGGCGGCGGCGGCCACGGTGGCCACCACCGAGATCTGGATGTGCTCCCAGACGCGGCTCGGGATCCCGGCAGGACCAGTCCAGTTTTCCGGATCGAGAAACCAAGCGACGAGATCGCCGAGGAACTCCATCAATGCTCCGTCTCGTGTCGCTGGCGATGTACAGGGCGAAGCGCGGCGGTCCTGCTCGGCCTGGGCGCGGTATGTGATGCGAGTCGGAGCATCAGGCGGTGACCCTCCGGCGAGCCCAAGGAGTGAGCAGCTTCTCCAGGCCGAGCAAACCGATGTCGGCAACCACCGCAAGCGCAACCGAAAGCACGGTTCCGGCAAGGATCTGCGTCGTGCCGATCGCCGAGAAGAACTGCAGCCCACGCAATATGAAGAAGCCGAGGCCGCCCTGGCCTATCAAGGCAGTTATGGTCACCAATCCAATCGTTGTCACCGTGGCGATCCGGATTCCGGCAATGATTACCGGGAGAGCCAGCGGCAGCTGGATGTCGAGGAACATCCGCCGCGGGGTGTAACCCATGCCCCGGGCCGCCTCGAGAATATGCGCCGGCACGCCGTCGATTCCGGCAACGATGTTGCGAATCAGGATCAGCAGGGTGTACGAGACGAGCCCGATCTGGGCGGTCAGCATGGTCAGCCCGGTGATCGGGACGAGAAAAGCGAAGAGGGCCAGGCTGGGGATCGTGTAGAGGATGCCGGTGACCCAGGTGATCGGCGTGTACGTCTTCCGCCAGCGCAAGGCAATGATCGATAGGCCGAGGCTGACAACCAGGCCGACCCCTACTGCGATCACCGTAAGCACGATGTGCTCCTGAGTCGCCGCCCACAGGTCGTCGAGATTGCGACCGATCCAGTCCCACCTGATGAACGGCTCGTCGGCCTGGGCGATCGTGAAGGCGCTCGTTCCGGTGGTCACTGCACGATCTCCCGGCTGATCTCATCGACCGTCGCCATGCCCAAGTAGCGGTCACCGTCGAAGACGGCAGCCGCCGCAGTGTGCGACGTAATGACGGCATCTAAGGCTTCGCGCAGGCTGTCCTCGGGCTTGAGCTTGATCTGGAAACTGCGGGCTTTGACGTCGCGTAGCGTCTTGTGGCCCTCCAGATCATCTGCCGTGAACCAGCCTTCGACGTCCGCCCCATCACCGATGGCCGCCCAGCCGATGTCGTAGCGCGCCATGACGGATAGTGCTTCTTCCCGGGTTGCGCGGCGTGAAAGCACCGGACCCGGGTCGAGCTTGATCTCTGAGATGGGGATGAGCGAGAGGCGCTTGATCCCGCGATCCGATCCGAGGAAGTCGGCGACGAACTCGTTCGCCGGGTTGCGCAGTATCTCGCCGGGTGAGTCGTACTGCTCGAGATGGCCGCCCTCGGACAGGATGGCGACCCGGTCGCCGAGCTTGATTGCTTCATCGATGTCGTGGGTCACTAGCACGATCGTCTTCTTCAGCCGGGATTGCAGTTCGAGTAGCTCGTCCTGCAGGTTGGCTCGGACGATTGGGTCGACTGCGCCAAAGGGTTCATCCATGAGCAGAACGGGGGGGTCGGCCGCCAGCGCCCTAGCGACACCGACCCGTTGCCGCTGCCCGCCCGAGAGCTCTCCCGGGTAGCGGTCGAGAAATTCGGGCGATAGCTCGACTAGTTGAGCCAGCTCCGCCACCCGCTCGTCCGTTCGTACCTTGTCCCACCCCAGAAGACTTGGAACCGTGGCGATGTTCTCTGCGATCGTCTTGTGTGGGAAGAGCCCGATCTGCTGGATCACGTATCCAATGCCGCGTCGCAGCTCGTGCGCCTGCATGCTGAGGATGTCCTGTCCGGCGACTGTGATCGAGCCGGAGGTGGGCTCAATGAGCCGGTTGATCATCTTCAGCGTTGTTGTCTTGCCACATCCCGAAGGTCCTACCAGAACGACAACTTCGCCCTCACCAATGCTGAGTGAGAGTTTGTCGACCGCAGGCTTGCTGGTTCCGGGGAAGGTCTTGGTGACCTCGGTGAGGCGGATCATTCGGGTGGAGAATAGGGGACGAAGCCCTTGCGCATCACGACGGGGGAACACCCGGAGGTAGAAGCGTATTGCGCTAACTTCAGTTTGTGACGTCTCCAACTCCGCAACCGCAAGCAGAACCGGGCAAGTTGCGAGTCGTGACGGAGGCGGTGGTGACCCGGCTCCATGCCATGTTCACCTCCCGGGGTGCCGGCTTCCGTCGACTTGCGCAAGCACATGCCGGCAGCGTCGGCGGCGACACTTTGGTGGCGATGGCGCTTGCGGGAACGCTGTTCTTCTCGGTTCCATCAACCGAGGCCAGGGAGAACGTCGCCCTCTATCTACTGATCACGCTTGCGCCCTTTGCCCTCATCGGTCCGTTCCTGGGCAGTTTCTTTGCACGGTTCCCCGGAGCATTTCGCGGTGGGCTGGTGGCAAGCGCGGCGATTCGAGCCGCCCTGGCCGTCGTCATGGCGATCTGGCTCGACTCGTTCTTGTTGTTCCCACTGGCTTTCGGGCTGCTGGTGCTGTCGCGATTTCACGGAATCAGCCGGTCGAGCGTGGTGCCGCTGGTTCTCGATGACCCGCGGGATCTGATCTCGGGCAATGCGCAGCTAGCCCGGATCGGGGTGCTGGCAAGCGGGGCGGTCATTCCATTCGGGCTGCTCGGAGTTGGGTTTGATAACCCATCGGTCACGCTGATCATGGCGACGCTGGTGTACACGTGGTCCGCGCTTTCGGCGGTCGGCCTTCCAGTGCTGCGGATCCAGCACGACAAGGGACGTGAGGCGCGAATGCGTCGGAGGCGAGCCGTCGCCCCGCGGGATGTCCGCCTGGCGCGGTTTGCCACGGCCGGGGTGCGTTTCCTCAACGGCTTCCTCCTCCTTCTGGTGGCCTTTGCCTTCCGGGACGAGGACGCCGGCCTCCTAGACTTCTCAGCTCTGCTCGCCGCGGCCGGCCTCGGCTACTTCATCGCAGCCTTCATCACGCCGATCCTCGATCGCAAGATCTCCGAGGAGCCCATGGTGGTCACCGGGCTGGCCATCGAAGCCGGAGCGGCCTTCATCGCGGCACAGGTCTTCGGCCTTCCGGCGGCGGCCGCCTTAGCTGCGGCGGCCGGCTTCGCCTGGGGAACCGCCAAGTTCGGATTCGACGGTCTGCTGCAGGCAACTGTTCCCGAGGAAGCGAGAGGCCGGGCCTTCACCAACGCGGAAACGTTCTTTCAGTTCGCCTGGGTGGTCGGAGCGTTGCTGCCGGTGTTTCTCACCATACCGACGGGATTTGGGCTGACTCTTGCCGGCTTGACCGCCCTGGCCGTTCAGGTGATCTACATCTCGGCCGTACTGATACCGGTTGCCCGCCGGCGCCGCATCGCGGCGGATCAGGCTGCAGCGAGAGATCGCAAACCCCCCGACAAGAACGTGCTCGACCTCATGTAATGCTGGTCGGGCACGTGTCAGTTTTTGTAGGAAACTGCCAACGGATTCGGCGGTAGCCGAATCCGCAAGAACGTGCTCGACCTCATGTGAGTCGCAATGAAGCGAGGCGGATTCGGCTTGGCCGAATCCGCGTCTACTCGATGAACTCGGCGAAGCGGTGCAGCTCAGTGCTCGGCACGCTCGCAGTGATCGCCGTCCCGGAATCTGTGTGCTCGGTCGAGGCAACCCTTCCGATGTCGTGCACGAGAGCTACCAGGTCGCCCCGTTCGTAGGGGACGATCATCTTGATCTCGTCGGCCGTTTCCGCCAGACGGCCGGTAATGGCGATGCTCAGCTGGTCGATCCCAGAGCCGGTGACTGCCGATGCGGGCACTGCCTCAGGGTGGAGCTGGTTGAGGCGGCGGATCGCCACCGGGTCGGCAACATCCGTCTTGTTGATGACGAGCTGTTCGGGGATCTCGTCGGCCCCGATCTCTCGCAGCACGGTGTGGACCGCCTCGATCTGGCGGTCCGGGTTGGGGTCCGACCCATCAACGATGTGAAGCAGGAGGTCAGCCTGATTCACCTCCTCGAGAGTGGACCGGAAGGCCTCGACCAGCTGGTGGGGGAGGTTGCGGACAAAGCCCACAGTGTCCGATATCAGGATCGGCGAACCGCTCGGGAGGTCGACACGCCGGATCGTCGAGTCGAGAGTCGCAAAGAGCCGGTCCTCAACCAGCACTCCCGCGTCGGTCAGCAGATTGAACATCGTCGACTTGCCGGCATTGGTGTAACCCACGAGCGAAACCATCGGCAGCCGTGATTTCCGGCGCGCCTTTGTCCTCGTGTCGTGGGATCTGGCGATGTGCTTGAGCTCGCGTTCCAGCTTGGAGATGCGGTCGAGGATGCGGCGCCGGTCGGTCTCCAACTGCGTTTCGCCGGGACCCCTGGTGCCAATGCCACCGCCGAGGCGGCTCATCTCGACGCCTCGACCGCGCAGACGGGGGAGCCGGTAGCGCAACTGAGCCAGCTCCACCTGCAGCATGCCCTCCTTGCTGGTCGCATGCTGCGCAAAGATGTCGAGGATCAGTGCTACTCGATCGACGACATCGCACTGGAACATCTTGGCTAGGTTGCGCTGCTGGGCCGGCGACAGTTCGTTATCGAAGATGACGACGTCGATATCCAGTGCCTTGGTCATCGACACCAGTTCCTCGACCTTCCCTTTGCCGATCAGCGTCGCCGGGTCGAAACGGTCGCGCCTTACCAGCTCAGCCTCGACCGGGTCGGAACCGGCCGTGTCGGTGAGAAGACTGAGTTCGTCCAGGCTGACTTGCGTCTCAGGGAGCGCCGACTTCGACGTGGCGACCGCAACCAGGAAAGCCCGCTGCTCGACTACCTCGAGATCGGTGACGGTTGCGGTGAGCCTGGTGCGACTTCTGCCTGTGCGGGGTTGTTCAGCCATTCCAGCAATGAAAGCAGAAACTGCAGATCTGTCGACCGCACGCGGCCGAGGTTGGTAACTTGGGCTCCGACTGGGAGGACGAATGCAGAAGACGGTTGGGCAGCTGCTCGATGCCAAGGGCAGAGAAGTGTGGTCAATTGGGCCGGACGCCACGGTTTTCGAGGCGCTAGAGCTATTGGCGATAAAGAACGTGGGTGCAATCGTGGTCGTCGAAGACGGCCGCGTTTGTGGGATCGTCTCAGAGCGTGACTACGCCCGCAAGATCAGGCTCCTGGAGCGCGACTCGCGTGACACGGCGGTCAGCGACATCATGACATCTGAAGTACGGACGATCACTGAAGATCAGTCCGTGGTCGAGTGCATGGAATCGATGACCGAACACCACATCCGTCATCTGCCTGTGGTTGAGGGTGATCGGCTGGTCGGGATCATCACCATCGGCGATGTGGTCAAAGCGGTTATGGCCGAGCAAGCTTTCCTGATTCAGCAGCTCGAGCAGTACATCACCGGTTAGGAGACGGTTCTAGGCTCCGCGCTCAGCCATGATCGCCGCATCGTATGGCTCGATCATGATGCACTCGCCGGGGCATTCCTCGGCAGCCTCAACCACGGTGTCGACCTGATCATCCGGAACCCGCGCCACACCACGTGCTCCGTCGGGGGCCTCGTTGCCGTCGAAGATGATGGTCTTTCCAAAGATGGAAGCTTCTTCTTTGACGACCCAGAGTCCGTCATCTCGACCAACGAAGACGTCAGGAGCGATCTCTTCGCAAATGCCGTCGCCGGTGCATAGGTCCTGGTCGATCCAGACCATGAGCGTGGTTTCTTCAGCCATGGTTCCCCTTGGTTGCTCAATACCTGCCAGAGGTTACTAGTCGTTCTGGGTCTCAAAGACCACGCGGATGAGAAGCGCAGTACCCTGCCAGGCGGAGGCGTCAGGATGCCTGGTGGGTCCCGCGGTCTTCAAAACCGTTGAGGCGGCGAAAGCTGCCTGGCGGGTTCGATTCCCGTCCGCCTCCGCTGCGACCCGAGCCCATTCGTGGGCTCGGGTCTTGCTTCGTGACGGGAAGCTTCTTGTTTGCCTG
>JASJEG010000183.1 GCA_030064765.1 Acidimicrobiia bacterium
AGCGGTGGTGATGGCCCGTCGATCGATGGGGAGCCGATCGGCCGGGTCGAGCGTTTCGGGTAACACCCGTGCCCAAACCGCGACAATCAATACGAAGACGACACCGGCGGCAAATACCGACTGCCATGGGAAGACGAGCAACAACCCCGCACCGACGGTTGGCGCCAGGACGGGCACCATGATGAACACGGCCATGATGAATGACATCGCTTTGGCCATTTCATCCCCGGCATAGGTGTCCCGCACGATGGAGACGGCAACAACTCGAGGAGCCGCCGCGCCGATGCCCCAGATGAATCGGCTGATGAGCACCAGCTCGAGTGTCGGGGCAAGCAGCGCTCCGAGCGCCCCGAGGCCATAAACCGCAAACCCGACGTATAGCACCGGCTTTCTGCCGAACCGGTCGGCCAACGGACCGTAGAAGATCTGGGCGACGGCCATTCCAATCAGAAAGGCGGTAACCACCTGGGCGACTCGGGTGGAGTCGGCAGCCAGCCCGAAATGGGCGCGCATGTCGTCGAATGCAGGCAACATCATGTCGATCGCCAGCGCTCCCAACGCCATGATCATCGAGAGCAGGGCGGTGAAGTGGACGCGACCGAGCCGCTCCTGCTCCGGCTTGGTAGTCGACGAAGTCATGATCCTGTCCCAGTAGAGGAGCGCACCGTACTACGACGCGACTGTCAATAAGCCAGCGTGAGCGTTCTGTGGTGTTCCCCCATTGTGGCTGCATCCGGGCCGAGCACCGCGCTCTCCCACAGGGCGTAGTCGAGCGCTGGAGTCGTCACGGAGACACCGCGACTGCCTAGCGCTTCGGCAAGCCGGTCGCCGCAGTAGACGGTCGCCCAGCGGATAGCGAGTTCCCACTCCGACTCCTTGGGAACCAACTGCCTGGTGTCGACGGCAGTCGCCAGATCGGCGGCGTAGTCGATTATCCCGAAGTGGCGGAAGACCCGCGGCAACATGTAATCGGGGTAGACCGGAAGACGGTCGAGGCCTGTGAACTGCACGCTGCCTCCTGCAGACATCATCGCAGTGGCCAGCCGGGCGAGCTTGTGGAACGGGAGGCGGCCGGCGGGCGAATCGGGGGCATCGTTGAACCCCGGGACGGTATCGATCAGCAGCTGCACGACTTGCTCTGCGTCAAACCGGGCGGCCGCTACCAGATTCGCTGCTGACCCGCCCCAATCGGCTCGGAGCGTTGCTGCAACCGTGTTGAGTTGCTTCCAGCGTTCCGGGAGCAACTGCAGGGTCCCTTCACCAGCGAAGAACTCCTCTGGGGTGAGCCGGTCGAAGATGGCGAGATCCAGCCGGGAATTCCGGATCCTGCGGCTGAAACAGGAGAAGATCGCCGGTGCGTCGTCGAGCTCGGTACCTTCGAAGCGGGTCGTCCACATCATCTCGCCCTCCGGCGGCCAGATACAGGCGAGCACGGAACATGCGGTGACGCACAAGGTGTACCAGTTCGGATCGTCCAAGTCGCGGGGGAGACCTTCGTAGTCCCACGCCGGCAGCGGGAACGCCCTGTGCCGCCACTCCTCGGCGAGGCGCTCGATCGCTTCTGGGGACACCGTGACCCCCCAATCGAGAGGTGGCGGTGTGTTGCGGATATCGACTTCCATAGGCGCCATGTTCGCTTGGGGAGAGGACGGGCCCAAGTCCGTGCGAATGGCTACGACGTCCCGGCGATGCGTCGTTGCAGGAGTTTGCCTGCGGTGGCGTTCTCGGTGAGGGCCAAGGCCCGGCGGAATGCCTCGATTGCCTCTTCGGGTCGCCCGAGCCGACGGAGTAGTTCCCCCCGAGTCGAGTGGAACCAGGCGTAGCCGTCCAGGTCTGCGGCAAGGTCGTTCAACTCGGCGAGTCCCATGGTCAGTCCCTCGGCCATGGCAACTGCCACTGCACGGTTCAGCGCAACGACGGGTCCCGGCTGGACGGCAACCAGCCTGTCGTACAGCGCCAGGATCTGATCCCAATCGGTGGCTTCGAAGCTTTCAGCCTCTGTGTGCAGCGCTGCGATGGCGGCTTGGATCTGATAGGGCCCGGGTCGTTCCAGACGCAGCGCCCGATCAAGCAGATCGGCTGCCGCTCGTATCTCATCTCGATGCCATTGGCTCCGGTCCTGGTCCTCTAGAAGGACCACTTGGCCATCACTGCTGCGTGAATCGCGGCGTGCGTGGTTGATTTGCATGAGAGCGGAGAGTCCCAGCGCCTCCGGCTCGTCGGGCATCAGGTCACACACCGCTTCGCCGAGACGAATTGCGTCACCACACAGCTCGTGGCGCACCACGTCGTCACCGGAGCTGGCGAAATAGCCCTCGTTGAATATGAGGTAGATAACCGCCAGCACAGCAGCCACCCGGTCCGGGAGCTGATCATCAGGCGGTACCCGGTAGGGGATGCCGGCGTTCCTGATCTTGCGCTTGGCGCGCACGATGCGTTGGGCCATCGTCGTTTCGCTCGTCAGGAAACCCCTGGCGATCTCTTCGGTCGAAAGGCCTCCGAGGGTCTTCAGTGTCAGCGCAACCTGAGCCTGCAGCGCCAACGCCGGATGGCAACACGTGAATATCAGTCGCAGCTGATCATCGCGAACCATCGTGTCCATGTCGTCGCCTTCGTGTGTCATGGCGTCCTGGCGGGTCTGATACTCGAGCTGAGCGATCTTCTTCTCGTAGTTGGCCCGCCGGCGGATGCGGTCGATTGCTTTGCGGCGTGCGGTGGTAGTCAGCCAAGCTCCGGGGTTCTGAGGAACCCCGGAGTCCGGCCACGTTGTCAGCGCCGCTGTCACCGCGTCCTGTACGGCATCCTCGGCGAGCTCAAAATCTGCGACATGTCGCACCAAGGAGGCGAGGACACGCCCGTACTCGTCGCGGAAGACCCGCTCGATCGGGTCTCGGTCGGCCGGGGTCACTGCGCCTGTTGGGCGTTCTCCCAATCCCATAGCGGCCGGACTTCTACGGAGCCGTGCCAGGAGCCGGGAAGCTCCGCCGCCACTGCTATGGCTTCGTCGAGGTCGGCAACGTCGATCAGGTAGAAACCACCGAGGACTTCCTTTGTCTCGGCAAACGGGCCGTCGGTGGTCAAGGTTTCGTTGTTGCGGACACGGACCGTGGTGGCCGTATCGATGCCGTCGAGCGCTTCCCCGCCCAGGTTGATACCGCGTTCAGTTATGGAGGCGGTGAACTTGTAGTACTCCTCCATGACCTTGGCTTGATCCTCGGGCGTAGCCTCAACGGTCGGGTCTGAATAGATGAGCAATGCGTACTTCATGTCGCTCCCTCGCTTTGAAACGGCCCCTTGCCGTCTTCTTGCCCGAACGACGAATGGAACCCGTCAGAATCGACACACTATCGAACGAGGTTCTCCTCCGGCGGGCTAGCGGCGAGGCGAGCGTGTTTAGCGACGCTGCTTCTTGCTCAATGTGACTCCGCGATCGAGCTTCGCTTCGAGCATCTCGGCGTGGCTCGCGAGGTTGGCTCAGCGCGGCATGATCAAGACCGGCGCCAGTCCTGATTCACTCCTCGACGATTACCACATCGGAGCCGGAGCGACCGAATGTCTCCGGTGCGTAGATCTCTTCTGCTTTGGTGGGTGGCACGACGAAGGTTCCTGGCGTCGTCGCCCGGGCTACGTATGTGTAGTCGTAGGTCCCGGCCCACAGCAGCGAGGCGAACGCTTCGGCCCGGTCATCACGCAGATTCTGGTGTTCGTACCATTGCCACCACCAGTAGATGCCCCGAATACCGCTGGCGATCTCCTCGTCGGGCGGGATTGGTCCGGTCACCGCCAGCGCCGGGTTGAGCGCCTCGAAACCTGCCGGCATCGGGTCGACCAGCGCCACATGGGTGCGGCGGCTGTCGGCAACCATAACGAGCCGTACCCGTACCTCGGCGCCTGCCTTGATCCGCCAAGTCCCGTCGGCGTCCCGTGTCACGTCTTGGGCATCGTCGATCGGCTCGTAGGTACGTTGCACGACAAATCCGCGATCGAGCGGATCCAGCTCGAGGTCGTCGGGGGCGTAGCGCAGGCCCAGCCGATAGTAGAGACGCCCGGCGCCATCCTTGCTGAGGACGAGGCTGCTTTCGCCGGCAGTCGTTTGGCCGAGCAGTTCTGCCATCGGCACGAGCGTCTCGGCGCGATCGGTCGTGCGGCCCGAGAACGCGTGCTCGGCTGCGTACAGATCGCCGAGCCAGATGCGGGCGACGAAGTCGGGGGTGGCGGCCTCGAAGGTGTCGAAGTAGTTGTTGAGCGCCAGCAGGATGAATGAGTTCTCTTGGACGTTGTTCCACCGGCCCCGGGTCTGGTTGCCGAGAAGGCCGGCGACGACCTTAGGGATCAGATCACTATCGGGCGCCTCTGCAATCAAAGCGTCCAGGACGATTCCGTCCGTGCGGCGATCGGAGTGCAAGATCAAGTAGGCGTCCTCGCCGTAGTCGGTGGCGAAGGTGGCGGCTCCGGCGGTTTCGGTGACCCGGTTGTCGAACAGCCGCTGGATTTCGGCGTCGGCGCCCGGATCGTCGAGGACCGGCCACAGCCAAGCTACGGCATCGAGACCCAGGCCGTCACCGGCGCGTCGGTAGAGCTCGTTGGCCTTGCCGGTGTCCCGGTCGCCGGCGAGATCGCGCACATGCAGCGCATAGGCACTGAGGGTGTCCCGCAGCTGCTGGCCGTAGTCGGATGGGTAGTGCTCCTCGATGTTGGTCAGGTACCACAGCGCTTGCTCGAGGCGCTCGGATTGAACGGTGTAGCCGTTGGCCTTCGCCTCCACCAGGGCGTGAGTCGCTTGGATGCTGTGATAGGGGACCGTCTCGCTGGTGCGGCGCCAGATCGCAAACCCGCCAAGATCGGTCTGCAGACCTAGGAGCGCCTCGATGTCGGTGGCTACTCGCGCTTCGAGCTCCGCGGCTGAGGGAAGCCCGTCTGCGGAGAAGGCGTCGAGTACATCTCGTAGTGCTGCGATGGCCAGAATCCTCGACGCAAGGGCGTCGGCACTCTCGTAGCGATAGTCGCTCAGGTAGATGACGGCGTCGGTCAAAGCCTGTACAGCGGTAGACGAGGTATTCACCTCGAGTCCACCGAACTGAGAGAGCACTCCTTCTGGTGATAGCACCGGCTGGGCGATGATTCCGTCGTCGAGCACCCCGTAGGTAGCGAAGGCCTCGGAGGTGGCCGGGGTATAGACGGGCAGGGAGATAGTGGCGGCATCGGCGTACTCGCCGCTGACTGCAGCTACGCGGAAGCGAGCAGTACCGACATCCTCGGCCGCGGCCGGGAAGCGCACCTCGACCCGGTCATTGGCCGGCACCGTTACCCGGCGACCGGCGCCGGCCGTGAGGCTCAGGTTGGCGGTCTCGATAACAGCGTCGACTTCGAGGTCCTCGTCGGTCTGGTTCTGAATCACGACCGGCAACTCGAACTGGTCGCCAAAGTTGAGAAAGCGAGGGGCAGAAGGCCGCGCCATCAGCGGCAGACGTGCCGTGATGTTCGACTCGGTCGAACCGAAGTGATCGACCCCGGCAACTGCCACCACCATCACCCGGTAACGGGTCAGGCTATCCGGCAGGCTCACCTCGATCGTTGCTGTGCCGTCGGCACTAGTAGTCACCCCGGGGGCGAATAGCGCCAGCGCATCGAAGTTGGTGCGCACGTCGATGGCGTCGGTGCCCGCCTCATCCGCCCCGCCGGCCGCAAATCCCAGATCGGCCCGGGCGCCTCCGTCTCCCGGAGCAGCTTCCTCTGCCGCAGAGTCGTCGCCGTCCAACGAGGCTGGAATCGTGTTAGTGGTCTCCGGCGCCGACTTGTCGCCAAGCAGCTCGGGATTGGTCAGCTCGATCGTCTCGCGCAGGTAGCGACTCCACACCTCAGAACTGATGGGGCGGTAGAAGATGTCGAGCGGATCGGGTAGCTGGTAGTTACTCAGGGCAAGAACGGCCTCGTCGACCACGACCACCGCCAGCTCGGCATCACCGACCGGAGCGCCGCCAGCGTCGGTTACGGCAACCTCGATGCTGGTGGTGCTACCGGGTTCGGTTGTGGGCGCCGCCGGCTCGGCACTCACGGTGAGCGTGCGACTGAGAGGCGGTACTTGCAGGTTGAGGCGGCCCACGGCAAACGCCGGTCTCGCGGGGGCGTCCGGCAGCGGATCGCCGGTGTCGTCGGTGCGGGTTGTGGCGCCGACCAGGTCGACCTGGATGTGCACGTTGGGGATGTATTGGTCTTGGATCGGAATCGAGAGCACAGTGCTATCGCCCTCGATCGTGAAGGGCTCGGTAGAAACCACGCCGTTGCGACTCAGTGTCAGTAGGCCCGTTGCGGGGCTGAACGGGGCCGTCACCAGAATCTCGGCTTGATCGCCCGGGGCGTACTTCTGCTTGTCGGGGATCAGAGTGACTTCCTGCTGGACAACGTTGCGCTCGGGCCGGATGGTCCCGCCGCTCACCCATCGTGTGATCTCCGTCCTGCTGGATCGGCCGGCGTCGTCGGTCACCGTGGCCACAATCTGATAGGTGCCGCCGATGTCGGTTGTGAACTCGCACTCGACCGGGTCTTCGGTTGAGGTGACACCACAGCTCTGGATCTCAACCGGGACCTCTTCCCAGGTCCCGTCGAGAAATCGCCATTCCATCCGGCCGGCCTCCATGGCGATGTTTCGCTGGGCGACCGCACTGCCGTCGATGTCGGTGACGATGGCCTCGATGATGATCGGTTCGCCGCTCTCCACATAGGTCCGCTGGCTACGTAGACCGACGTAGAGCTCGCCGGGGTGAACCAGCAGGTCGGTGCCGTCGGACCAGGCTTGGCGGTTCACGTCGAAAACGGTTGCCTCGGCGGAGACCGTCGTCGGGAGCCCTTCCCCGTCGCCGTCGAAATCCATCTGCAGGTAATG
>JASJEG010000184.1 GCA_030064765.1 Acidimicrobiia bacterium
CTCCCGCCACCGAGGCGACGGACAGCTCGCCGTCGAGCACTGCGGAAACTACCTCCCCTGAGGTCGGCGAAGAAGCGCCGGCCGCGACCGTCGCTCCGGGCGAGTCGATCGACGCCAGCGAGCCATCGGTCGACGGCCCGCCTGCGCCTGCCTTCGAGCTTGCGCTCAGCGACGGGTCGACCTTCCGCCTCAGCGACGAAGAAAAGCCGGTGTACATGGTCTTCTGGGCCGAGTGGTGAGGGTCCTGCAAGCGGGAACTTCCCGTTGTCGACGCAGTTGCGTCGGATTACCAGGACTCCATCCGGTTCATCGCAGTCGCCGGGCGTTCCGATTTGGAGCCGACCGCGGCTCGTGCTCAGGAGCTCTTGAGCGACAACGTGGCCTGGGGGCTCGATGATTCCATCTGGGATCTGTACGACATCCTCGGTCAGCCGGCATCCGTCCTGATCAGTGGTGACGACATACTTGTCGACAATTGGTACGGAGCGCTTGGGGAGTCGGAGCTACGGTCCAGGCTGGATTCATTGGCGAGTCTCTGAGTCAACCGCCAACCGAGGGCATCCCAAGGGACCTGCGTTGTGCTCCGAGCTCCGATCAGGGCAGCGCCACCTCTAGCGTTTGCCGCCCGCAGTCACGGCCGGAACGGCCCGAATGCCCAGCACCAGGATGAGAACCCCAACGGCGATCGCTCCCCAGTACCAAAGGATGGGACCACCGGAAAGGGTGGGGCGCAGCGGTTCTGTCGCCAGCCGAACCAACCCAGCCCAAGCGAGAGCCGCCGAGCTGGCAACTGCGGGGCGGAGTCGGCCCCGGCTACGCAGTTGAATCAGCACGATTGCGCCCGCAAAGAGGGCGAGGGCCGCATAGATCTCGACCGGGTGCCGACTGACGGTGCTCCCCGGCTGGGTCATGGCCCAGGGCAGATCGCTCGGCGTACCCAAGCAGGAATCACGAACGATGCATCCCAGGTGCCATCCTCCCAACCCCGCAAGGGCGCCGGCAGCCAAGCCGTCCAGTACGGGCCACAGGTCACGGCGGCCGAGCCAGGCGGCGGTCAGGATCGCACCAACGCCCGCAGGGCCGGTGGCGACGCCGCCGCGCACAATGATGATGTCCGCGGGGTTGGTAATCGGGTTGACGCCGGCGCCGATCATTGCAGCCAATCGTCCCACGATGAGCCCCGCCACGGCTGCACTGATGGCGATTTCCCACAGGTCGTGAGTGCAATCCGCCGCATTGCCGCGTCGCGCCTCCCAATAGAGCGTGGCATAGAGCGCCAGCACCGCCACGAAAACCCCTCCGAGTAGCGTGAACTCCATCAGCGCCGCAAGATCTCGTCGATCTGGAGGGCCAGTGTCCGTTCGTCGATGACACCGCTATGCAGCTCGACTAGTTGACCGTTGCGGTCGTAGAAGAACGTCAGCGGTACTCCCCGGGTGCCTCCCAGATCGACGGGGATCGCACCTGAAGGGTCGGCGAGGTGCTCCATTGGAGCTGTTGCAAGGAACTCAGCGATGAATTCCCGGGCACCTGTCTGGTTGTCGCGCACGTTCAGGCCGACGAACCGCACCTCACCTCCTGCTGTTGCTGCGGCCCGTTCCAGCAGGGGGGCCTCGGACCGGCAGGGCACACACCATGATGCCCACACGTTGAGGACGATTGGAGCGTCCGTGGTCGCAAGCATCTCTTCTACGTCGCCCGAAGAGGCCACCGGTATCTCGGGCACTGATGAGATGTCCACGGAGCTGCCACAGGCGACGAGCAGGAGGGCAAAGATCGGAATCCAGCGAAGGCGCATCGGGCGAGTGTACGTCAGCGGTGGGCCAATCCCTGCGACGTCAACGAGCCCGTCCCATCAGCTCAGTCATCACGGCCCGGGCGCTGATGCCGCGTTCCGCAAGCAGTGCAAGCAAGTGGTAGACGACGTCGGCGCTCTCCTCGACGACGCGTTCCGGCGGGCCGGTGCCGCTTTCGTGATTCTTGGCGGCGAGCAGGGTCTCGGTGGCTTCCTCGACCAGTTTCCGTCCCGTGAGATCCGGCCCGGCAGCAGCGAGCCTGGCGGTATACGACTCTGGTGTTGGCGAATCGATTCGGTCCTGGATCGTTGCCCAGAGCCGCTCCAGCTGAGCGAAGCCTTGGTCCTGGCGATCGGTGGCGAAGCAGGTGACTTCGCCGGTATGGCAGGTGGGGCCCTCGGGGCGAGCCGCAATGAGAAGCGCATCGCCGTCACAGTCCACTGCGATGTCGACGAGATTCAGGTAGTTGCCGCTCGTTGCCCCCTTTTCCCACAGCTCGTTGCGTGACCGGCTCCAGAAGTGGACTCGTCCCGTTTCCTCGGTGAGGGCAAGGCTTTCCTCACTCAGATAGCCGACCATGAGCACTTGGCCGGTCGTAGCGTCCTGGACCACCCCGGGGATCAGGCCGTCGCTGTCGAAACGGATTTCGCTCATGGGGTGATCCTCGCCGGAAGGCCGGCGGCCGCCAGGCCTCTCTTCAGATCTGAGATGTCGATTTCCGACCGGTGGAATATCGATGCGGCCAGGACGGCATCGGCTCTTCCTGATTGCAGAGCTTCGACGCAGTGATCGACTGTGCCGGCTCCCCCTGAAGCGATCACCGGGACGTTGACGGCGGCACGTACTGCCTCGAGGAGATCGAGGTCGTAGCCGTCCTTGGTCCCGTCCCGGTCCATCGACGTCAGCAAGATCTCGCCGGCGCCGCGGTCGACGGCTTCCGTTATCCACTCGATCGCATCCAAGCCGGTCGGAGTCCGTCCGCCGTTGATGACGACCTCCCATTGCAGCGCCTCAGGCGCAATCCGCCGGGCGTCAACTGCCAGCACCACGCACTGGGTGCCAAAGGCTACGGCGCACTCATCTATTAGCTGGGGCCGCTGAACGGCTGCCGAGTTGACAGACACCTTGTCTGCGCCGGCGCGGAGTGCGGCGCGCATGTCCTCTACCGTGCGCACCCCGCCCCCAACGGTGAGCGGCACGAAGACGTGCTCGGCGGTGCGACGGACAACGTCGAGCATGGTGGCCCGGTTATCGCTCGAAGCGGTGATGTCGAGAAAGCAGATCTCGTCGGCTCCCTCAGCCACATACCGTTCTGCCAGCTCGACCGGGTCGCCTTCGTCCGTCAGGTTGACGAAATTGACTCCCTTCACGACACGCCCCTCAGTAACGTCCAGGCAGGGAATCACTCGCTTACGCAGCATCGGTGCGCTCCTCACAGGAAGCGACGAAGTTGGCCAGGATACGTAGCCCCGCCTGGCCCGACCGCTCGGGATGGAACTGCACACCTACCAGCTGTCCCGACCGAGCCGCGGCGGCGAAAGGCCGGCCGTATGTCGTCTCGGCGATGACGGTCTGTGTCTCTGCGGGCACCACCGCAAAGGAGTGCACGAAGTAGAAGGTCGTACCCGATGGGACTCCCGCAAACAGGGGATCCGAATTGAACGTGACGTCGTTCCACCCGATGTGGGGGAGTAGCGGGGCTCCCTCCAGTTGGGCGACCCGACCCGGGATGAGACCTAGAGCGTCAGTTGCGTCCTCTTCGGAGTGCTCGAAGAAGAGCTGGAGGCCGACACAGATTCCGAGCAGTGGACCCTTCCATTGACGCAGCGGTTCGACCATGCCCGCAGCGGTGAGACGCTCCATTGCCGCTCCCGTGGTTCCGACGCCCGGCAGCACGACACCGTCGGCGTCTTCCAGGCAAGTCGGGGAGCCGGAAACAACCACCTCGGCGCCGGCGCGCTCCAGGCCTTGCGCAATCGAAACTAGGTTGCCGGCTCCGTGGTCGACAACGGCAATACGTGTCATGTAGCACCCTTGGTTGAGGCGATGCCATCACGCCGGGGATCCTCCTCGACGGCATACCGGATTGCGTATGCGAGCGCCTTGAAGGCAGCTTCGGCGATGTGGTGGTCGTTCTTGCCGCTGGCGGTGAGATGGATGGTTGCGCCGGCGGTCCGCGCCAGAGCTTCGACTGCATGCGGAATCATCTGAGTCCCGAGAGACCCGATCCGCTCGGTGGTGAATGGCAGGTCGATAACGGCATAGGGTCGGCCGCCAACATCAACCGTGGCACTCGCCACTGCTTCGTCCATCGGTATGGTGGCCGATCCGTAGCGGCGAATACCCGAACGATCGCCGAGGGCGTCGGCTAGGGCAGAGCCCAGAACGAGAGCCGTGTCCTCCACCGTGTGATGCTCGTCGACATGGAGGTCACCCTCGGTGACTATGGATAAGTCGAATAGGGCGTGGTGGCCGAAGGCCGTGAGCATGTGGTCGTAGAAGCCAACGCCGGTGGCAACCGTCACATCACCGGTGCCGTCGAGGTCGAGGGTGATCCTGACGTCGGTCTCCTTGGTCTGACGCTCTAGCGACGCGGCTCGTTTCATCCGAGGCACCTTTCCAGTTCGGCTATCAGTCTCTTGTGGGCTTCCGGCGTGCGTACCGTGAAGCGCAGGTAGTCACGTAGTGGCCCATCGGCCGGGAACTTCCTGGCGACGAGGCCGACGCCCATCAGCTGCTGAGCGATGTCGTGAGCATTCGGGCCGACTTCACAGAGGAGGAAGTTGGTTTCCGAAGTCAGCACCCGCAACCCAACGCTTTGCAGGCCAGAGGCGAGGTCATTGCGTGCGGCGACCGTTGTCGCAACTGTCTTCTCCATACTCGTCGATGCTCCAAGCGCCGCACACGCCAGCGCAACGGACACCGACGAGATGCTTCCCGGCGGGCGGACTCCATCGAGGTCGGCGATGAGATCAGGGTGGCCCATGGCGTATCCGACGCGAGCTCCTGCAAGGCCAAACGCCTTGGATAGGGTGCGGAGCACGATCAGGTTGTGGTGGGTCTCGACACGCTCGGTCCAGTCTCCCGTGGAGAACTCTGCATAGGCGGCGTCGACAACCACCAGACCGTCCGTGGCTGCGATGAGGGCTTCGACCGTATCGGCGGTCACGACGTTGCCGATCGGGTTGCTGGGTGTGCAAACCCAGACGAGATCTGCGTCACGTGCAGCCCGGATCATCTGATCGGACGGATATGCGAAATCGGGAGATGTGGCCGGAACTGACTGAAACACCCCGCCGGCTTGGAGTGTGGAGATCTCATAGAGCGGGTATGTGGGTGTCGCCGCCACGGCGTTGTCACCCCGATCGATGAAGGCGCGCCCGCACAGCAGGATGAGTTCGTCGGCACCGGCTCCAGGGACTATCTGCTCGGGTTCCAGGCCGTTGAGCTCCGCTGCGGCGATGCGTAGCGTGCGGTAGTCGGCACCGGGGTACTCGTTGAGACTCGACAGACTCGGTCCCGCTGCGGTGGGTGCCCACTCCGTGGGAAACGGCGAGGTGTTGTGATCGAACCGTTCCACCTGGTCCGGTGAGATCCCCGCCGCGGCGGCAATCTCGGCGGTGGTTGGTTGCCATTGGTAAGTGGGTGCTTTCATTGTTCATTCCCCGCAAACCTGATGTCCGCGGCGAGCTTGTGCGCAGTCAGGCCCTCAGCGTCGGCCAGCGCGCCGATAGTCGGGCGCAGGGTGGCCAGACCAGCTTCGGTCAGTGTCTGTACTTGCCGCCACGACCCGCAGTCTTCGACGCTCAGGGGCCCGTAAGCCGCAGCCAAGCCGCCGGTTGGCAACACATGGTTGGCGCCGGTGGCGTAGTCACCGGCAGATTCGGGGGCCCAGTGTCCGACAAACACCGAGCCGGCTGCAGTTGCGGCGAGTGCGTCTTTGGCTGCTTCCATCGTGTGGATCGTCAAATGCTCGGGCGCATACTCGTTGGCGAAAGCGATCGCATCCGGGATCGATTGGCTGAGGATGATCATCCCGTGATCCACCAGTGCGCTGCGAATGGTGTCGGCCCGTTCCAGTTGGGGCAGCAGTTTTGCGATGTGGCGAACCACCTCTTCTGCGAATGCCGCGTCCGGGGTTACCAGTGCGACCGGTGACTCGGGGCCGTGCTCCGCTTGGCACATGAGGTCTGCTGCGATGATCTCCGCGTCTGCGGACGCATCGGCGATGACAAGGGCCTCGCTGGGGCCTGCGGGCAGATCGACTCCAACGTCTCCGTAAACCACGAGCTTGGCTGCAGTGACCCAAGCGTTGCCCGGCCCAACGATCTTGTCAACGCGGGGGATGGTCTCGGTCCCGTAGGCAAGCGCCGCGATCGCCTGGGCGCCTCCGGTGACGTATACCTCTTCGATGCCGAGCAATCCTGCAGCAGCCAGCATTGTCGGGGATACGGATCCGGTGTCGTCCGCCGGACTTGTCACTGCGATTTCGCCGACCCCGGCAACTTGGGCGGGTATCACGCCCATCAGCAGGCTCGACGGGTAGGCGGCGCGGCCTCCTGGAACGTACACGCCGATTCGCCGCAGCGGGCTCCAACGACGGTCGATGCGCACTCCGGGCACCGTTTCGATTGACCCATCGTTCGGTCTCTGCGGTAGATGCGCCTCGCGGATGTTCTTCGCCGCGCTTTCGAGCGCCACTCTCGTCGCGGGATCCAAGCCGGCGAGGGCGGTTTCGAGCTCGGCGGGTTCGACACGCACCGCGCCTGTCTTCTGGCCTCCGCCGTACAGCTGATTGGCCGTTCGCAGAGCTTCGTCCCCACCCTGGCGGACCCTGGCGACGATCTGGGCTGCCGCCGTGCGCATATCCATGTCCGGAACTGCAGAACGCCTCACCAAAGCGGTCTTCTCGTCTCGTGTGAGGACGGCGAGATCGACGGTTCTGATCTGAATGCTCATTGGATCAATTGGTCGATCGGGAGAACGAGGATGCCGCTGGCGCCGGCCTCCTTCAACTCCGGGAGGACCTTCCAGAGATCGTCGGCGTCGACGACCGAGTGGATCGCGACCATACCGTC
>JASJEG010000031.1 GCA_030064765.1 Acidimicrobiia bacterium
CCGCTGAAGAGCTGCTGCGGTTCAACATGATCCAGGGGTTTGCCCCCGACACCCTTGCCGAAGCCCGCAATCGGGGGTTCCGCCTTACGTGACTCGATTCATTGACGCCCACGTCCACCCTCCGGTTGCCAGCTTCCTAAATGGCCCGATTGCGCCCTTCTTAGATGACTTGCGGGCACGCGTCGGGGAGCAAATCGTCGCCCAGACTCCGGAGGAGATCGCGGAGTTCTATCGCTCGCGCGATGCCAAAGCGGTGTTGTTGGGCTGGAACAGTCGTGCCAAGAGCGGGCTGCGTTCTTTCGGGAATCGGGACATTGCCACATTGGTCGAGCACGCTCCGGACGTCTTCTATGGCTTTGGGGCTGTCGATCCGACGGGCGGCGCCGGTGCTGTTGCCGGCATCCATGAAGCGGCTCGGCTGAGACTGTCCGGGCTTTCGTTTCACCCCGCCTCGGAGCGAATCGCGCCTTCGGACCGAGACGGACGTCAGTTGTGGGAGACCGCCGCCGAACACGGCTTGGTGTGTTTGTTCCACACGGGGTTTACTCGCCTCGGTGCCGGCGTTGCCGGCGGCGGCGGCGTTGGTCTCGAACCGGCTCGCCCGATTCACGTTGATCGAGTTGCGGCCGCCCATCCCGGGCTCAAGGTGATCCTGGCTCACACCGGGTCGCTTTGGCTGGATGAGGCGATTGCGGTGGTCGTGCACAAGAGGAATGTGAACCTCTGCCTATCCGGCGTATCCCCGAAGGCAATGAGTCCCGAGTTGCTCGAACAGATTCGAGGGCCGCTTCGATCGCGGGTCCACTTCGGCAGTGATTATCCGTTCGGCTCTCCCGATTCGTGGCTTGCCGAGTGGGATTCGCTGGGTTTGTCCGATGACGTTACCCGGGCTGTGTTGGTCGACAACATCGAAGCGCTATTGGCACGCTAGCTCGATTTCCTCGGCAGGCACCGGGAGCCCAAGTCCTGCGGCGACCAGACAGGCAACCTTCTCTTCTCGGAAGTAGAAGAAATGGTCGCTCCCCTTGAGGACGTGGAGGGTTGCCCGAGCACGGTTGGCGTAGTCACTGATGAGTTGCGGCGACACGAGCTGATCCCGGTCCCCAATGATGATCGTGCGCGATGCCGGCTGTAGCGACTCAGGTTCAGGGAGTCGTTGCAGCGGATCGGCACCCGCTCCGGGCGCAATTCCGACATAGTTGTGTTCGGACCTGTCCCTCGCGTGCCACCGCAGCGCAGCGCCGGCACCAAATGACCAGCCGGCCACTCCGAAGGGCAAATGGGAGAGGCTGGTCGCAGCGAACTCGACTGCTGCGGCGACATCGTCGATCTCTCCTAGTCCTCCGTCGTGCGATCCCGTTGAGCGACCTACGCCGCGGAAGTTGAAACGGAGCACTGCAACGGACCGGCGTAGCAGATCGGTCGTAATCGCATCGAGCAACGGCACGTGCATTGTGCCCCCGTGCAGGGGATGAGGGTGACACAGCACAACACCTCGTTCCGGCTCGTCGGGAACATCCCAGCGAGCCTCGAGCTCGACGGAGGCGCTAACCCTGATCGCGGCGGGGCCGTTCACAGGCGGGTTGCCATCCAGACTGCGGCCGCTATCAGAATGACGAGACCGGTAATCACTGAGGCCACGAGTAGGTAGCGGGTCTGCATTGGTCGGAGATTACCGGGTCCTCATGGCGCCTCGACGCACTATTCTCAACGGCCGACCCCGACGGCCCCGGAGGCATCGTGTACGACGTCGTGATTATCGGTGGCGGACCGGGTGGCTATGCAGCCGCTCTCTACGCCCACAACTTCAACCTGAGTGTCGCGCTCATCGAAAAGGAGCGAGTTGGTGGGACCTGTCTGTTGCGCGGTTGCATCCCGGCCAAGTCATGGCTCAAGACGGCAGAGGTGTTCGCAACTGTGCAGAAGGCAGCCGAGTTCGGGGTACACACCTCCGATGCGTCCATCGACTGGGCGGCCGCTCTCGACCGCAAGAACAAGATCGTCGACGGGCTGGTCAGAGGCCTGAGTGGTTTGCTGAGGAGCCGCAACGTTGACGTCATCGATGGCTTTGGTCGGCTCGCCGATGGTGGCGTCGAGGTCTCCGGAGCCGATGGCAGCGTGCAGCGGATCGAAGCACGAAACGTAATCCTGGCAACGGGCTCCGAGCCGCGTGCCATCCCGGGCTACGAGTTCGATGGCGAGACGATTGTGTCGAGCCGGGACGCGCTCGACTGGAGCCAACGGCCGCAACGGGTGGCAGTGATAGGAGCCGGGGCAATTGGCTGTGAGTTTGCATCGCTCCTCGGCGACGCCGGTTCTGAGGTCCATCTGTTTGAGATGCTCGATCAGGTCGTGCCCGGCGCCGAGCCGGAGGCTGCCAAGGCTCTGGCCCGCGAGTTGAAAAAGAAGGGAGTCAAGGTCCGCACCGGCGTCACCGTCGGGCCCGCCGAGCATCGCGACGGACACGTCGTCGTCCCCTTCGAGGGAGACTACGTCGAGGTTGACAAGGTGCTGGTGGCCGTCGGTCGGGCTCCGGTAACAGATGGGATCGGTCTGGAGACCACCAAGGTCGACGTCGAGCGTGGGTTTGTCCATGCCGATCTGGAAACGATGCTCACCGCCGAGCCCAGCATCTATGCCGTGGGGGACATCGTCGCAGGGACTCCCCAGTTGGCTCACGCAGGATTTGCGGAGGGCATTGCGGCTGTCACCCACATTGCTACTGGGCAATCCGCACCGGTCGACTACAAAGCGATCCCGCTGGTGGTTTATACGCATCCCGAGGTGGCCAGCGTCGGCCTGACCGAAGCAGCTGCACGAGAAGCCGGGTACGAAATCGAGGTTCATGACCACGGAATGCGGGGTGTGGGGCGCGCCATAATCCAGGGTGAAGTAGGGGGACTGGTCAAACTTGTCAGCGAGGCAGATGGACCGATACTGGGGGCTACGGTGGTCGGCCCCGCAGCGGGCGAGTTGATCCACGAGTTGATGTACTCCGTAGCCTGGGAGGCGCTGCCGGATGAAGCAGCTGCTTTCATCCATGCCCACCCGACAATTTCCGAAGCGATCGGCGAAACCCTGTTGACCGCCGCCGGCCGTAGTTTGCACTGATAACGAGAGGATCAAGTCCAATGGCGACAACCGTCACGATGCCCCAACTGGGCGAAACCGTAACCGAGGGGACCATCCTCAGCTGGGCCAAGCAGCCCGGCGACACTGTCGCCGAGGACGAGGTGCTTCTCGAGATCTCCACCGACAAAGTCGACACAGAGGTACCGTCGCCGGTCGCCGGTACCGTGCTCGAAGTTCTGGTGCCGGAAGGAGAGACAGTGAGCGTCGGTACCGCCCTTGCGGTTATTGGCGATGCCGGCGAGGCAGTCGAGGCGCCGCCCGCTCCCGAAGCAACGGCAGCGCCGGTGGCCACCCCAGAGCCCGCTCCGGAGCCCACCGATATCTCCGCTCCGGCGCCCCCTCCCGCCCCAGCTCCGCCGGTCGCACCGCCACCCGCACCGGAGCCGCCACCACCCGCACCGGAGCCGCCACCACCCGCACCGGAGCCGCCCCCAGCCCCAAGCGTTGCTCTCGAGTCGTCCCCCGACGCACCGAAGCGGGCGGTGCTCTCGCCAGTGGTGCGCAAGCTCGCTGCGGAGAACAACGTGGACCTCTCGCAGGTGACCGGTACCGGTGACGGTGGCCGGATAACTCGCAAGGATGTGAGCCGGTACATCGAATCGCAGCTCAGCGGGGCGACGCCGCCTCCGCCTCCTGTGCCGGCGTCACCAACAGCCGAAGTGACCTTCGAACCGGCCCCCGCACCCGCACCTACCCCCGCCCCGGCACCCGCACCGACTCCGGCACCGGCCCCCGCCCCTGCTCCGGCACCGCAGGAGGCGGACGCCCCTGCCCCGGCAGAGGAAACCGCGGCCCCGGTGTCCGCAGGCGACCGTGTCGAGGACATGCCGCGACTGCGGAAGGTCATCGCCGAGAACATGCTGAACGCCAAACGTACTGCGGCCCATGTGTGGACCGCAGTGGAAGTGGACTTCGAGCGTGTCGAGCGAGTCCGGCAAAAGCACAAGGCGGCTTGGAAGGATCGCGAAGGCTTTTCGCTGACCTACATGCCGTTTATCGCTAGGGCAACGATCGACGCTCTCGGCGCCTACCCGGTAGTCAACAGCTCGTTTGACCTCGAGAATGGGACGCAGACTTTCCACTCATCAGTCGGCTTGGGTATTGCCGTCGATCTGAATGAGGGTGGACTAGTCGTGATGAACATGCCGGGCGCCGATGGCCTTGCGCTGACCGGGTTGGCCCGTGGCATCCGCAGTGTTGCCGACAAGGCTCGTACCGGGAAGATGGAACTCGATGATCTCTCCGGGAGCACCTTCACGATCACCAATCCGGGGCCGTTCGGGTCGTTCATGTCGGCTCCGATCATCAACGTCCCGAACGTGGCGATTCTGTCGACAGACACAGTGGCCAAGCGACCCACAGTGGTGACACTGCCGGATGGCTCTGACGCTATTGCCATCCGTCACATCGGCTACCTGGGCCTGACCTGGGATCATCGCGTGTTTGATGGCTCCACCGCCGTGTTGTTCCTGCGTCGGATCAAAGAGAACCTCGAGACCTGGGACTGGGATCAGGAATTGGCATGACCGGAAGCGCCTTGCGCGTTCGCTGGTTGGGTCGGCTTCCCTACGCCGAAGCCTGGGACCTGCAGAAGGCCTTCTGGGAGGGTCGGGTGCAGGGTCGTAGCGCCGACGACTATTTGCTGCTGCTGGAACACCCCCATACGTACACGGTCGGTCGCAACGGTGATGGGTCGAACCTGCTGATTGGAGAAGGCGAGCTGGCCGCAATCGATGCCACGATCCACCATGTGGATCGTGGCGGTGACATCACGTACCACGGTCCAGGACAGCTCGTCGGCTACCCGATCTATGCCGTTCCCAAGCTTCCCAACGGCTTCGACATGGTGGGGCATGTGCGGCGGATCGAGCAGGCCCTGATCGCCGCGTTGGGGGACCTGGGGGTAGCGGCATGGCCTGAAGAAGGCCTCACCGGTGTGTGGACGGAGCGGGGCAAGATCGCTGCGATCGGAGTGAGGGTGGCGCGGGGCGTGTCGATGCACGGCTTCGCGCTGAACGTCTCTCCCGATCTCGGCTACTTCGGCAAGATCGTGCCCTGCGGAATCAGCGATCGCCCGGTCACGTCGCTGGCCGAGATCCTGGATCGATCGGTCAGCATCGAGGAAGCCGTTGCGGCGATCGTGCCCCACTTCGCAACGGTGTTCGGCCTGACGAAGACGGAGGCGCAGTACGGGGCCTTCGCCCGCGGCGCAGCCCGGGAGCCGTACGCCGTCGATGCCATGGTCGCCGCCGGTGTGTTCTCCGGTAGCAACTCCAACGGGGTGCCGCTGGCGATCAATGGAGTACTACCCGGCGAGCCGGCGCGTCCTGATTGGATGCGGATCAGGGCTGATATCTCCTCCGACGGCTATCGGGAGCTGCGCCGTCTGATGCGTTCCAAAGAGCTGAATACGGTCTGTGAGGAAGCGGGTTGCCCCAACATCTACGAGTGCTGGTCACAGGGCACAGGGACGCTGATGCTGCTTGGAGACAAGTGCACACGGGCATGTGCGTTTTGCGATGTACAGACAGGGCGTCCTGGTGAGGTCGATTTCGAGGAGCCGCAGCGGGCGGCTGAAGCGGTTGCCGCCATGGGGCTGCGACACGCCGTTCTCACTTCGGTGAACCGCGACGACCTCGATGACGGCGGTGCCGGCATCTTTGCCGAGACGATCAACCAGATCCGGTCACTCGTTCCCGATTGCGACGTCGAAGTCCTCATCCCTGATTTCAAGGGTGATGTGGTCGCACTCGAGACCGTCATGCTCGCCAAACCGGCGGTGCTCAACCACAACACGGAGACCGTACTCAGGCTGCAGCGCGAGATACGCACCGCAGCCAACTACGGGCGGTCGCTGGCGCTGCTGGCCCGCGCCAAGTGGATCAATCCGGCTTGCACCGTCAAGTCGGGTCTCATTGTGGGGATGGGCGAAACCGAGGAGGAGATCATGTCGACCCTCGCCGATATGCGAGCGGTTGGTGTCGATCTCGTGACGATTGGGCAATACCTGCGGCCCACCGCGCGTCATCGCCCGGTCGATCGCTATGTACATCCCGACGAGTTTGCTCGCTATGCGGCAGAGGGGGAGAGACTGGGTTTGAGCCACGTGGAGGCAGGTCCACTGGTCCGTTCCTCCTATCACGCCCAAGAGTCGCTGGACAGCGCGTTGCGATGACGGGTTTTGACTACGCCGCCCGGATGGATCGAGCCCGGCGGGAGTTGGCGGAGCGGGAAGTCGACGTGTTGCTGGTCTCCATCGGCTCCGATTTGCCATATCTGACCGGGTACACGGCCATGCCCCTGGAGCGCCTCACCATGGCGGTCATCCCGCGTGATGGAGAGACGGTCCTGGTTGTGCCCGAGCTGGAAGCACCGCGGGTCGAGGCGATGCCGGATGTCTTCCGGATCCAGCCTTGGGGCGAGACGGAGGATCCGATCGCCATCGTGGCGGCGCTGGTAGGTCCGGCGCAGGTGGCGATGATCGGAGATCACACCTGGTCGAGCTTCCTGCTGGCTCTACAAGCCGCTCTGTCCGACACGGTCTTCGCCTCTGCCCGGCCTTTGACCGAGTCGTTGCGGCTCATCAAGGAGCCCGCCGAGGTGGACCTGCTGCGGCGAGCCGGGGCGTCAGCCGACACCGTGGCCGGGCTGCTTGCCGCAGAGACCTTTGCCGGGCGAACCGAACTCGAGATGTCACGTACGGTCGGGGCGCTGCTCGAGTCGAATGGCACCGACGTCGCCGGTTTCGCCATCGTGGCCTCCGGGCCCAACGGGGCATCGCCGCACCACGAGCCGGGCGATCGTGTCATTGGTGAAGGAGATGCCATCGTCATCGACTTCGGCGGCAAGGTCGGCGGGTACTGCTCCGATACCACCCGCATGTTTCACGTTGGGGAGCCTTCGCCTAGATACCACGAAGTTCACGAAGTGGTGCTGGCCGCACAACGCGCCGGGATCGCAGCTGTCAGACCGGGTGCCACGGCTGCGTCGATCGATGCTGCGGCGCGTGCCGTGATTCAAGCGGCCGGTTATGGCCGCTATTTCATCCACCGCACCGGTCACGGCATCGGTCTGGACGGACACGAAGATCCCTATATCGTCGCAGGGAACGAGCGACCGCTAGAGCCCGGTATGGCTTTCTCGATCGAACCCGGCATCTATCTGCCCGGAGAGTTCGGGGTACGGATCGAGGACATCGTGGTGTGCACCGATGAAGGGTCCGAGCGGATGAATCGGTCCCCGCGACACGTCGTCATCGTTCACTAGCTCCGGGCGACGCGACGCTGCCACAGGCGCCTTCTCCGCCCCGGCTACCCTGGGCATCGATCTGGTTGCCGTTTGGAGGAAATCGTGGACAAGGACATCGAACAGCTCGCCGTTGACACAGTGCGCACCCTCTCGATGGATGCTGTTCAACGAGCCAACTCGGGCCATCCCGGTGGGCCGATGGGCATGGCGGACATGGCCGTTGTGCTGTGGAGCCGGTTCCTGCGGGTCGATCCGAAGAGTCCGACGTGGCCCAACCGCGATCGTTTCGTTCTTTCGGCCGGGCACGCTTCGATGCTGCTCTACTCGATGCTCCATCTAGCCGGCTACCCCCTCACGATCGAAGACATCACAAACTTCAGGCAGTGGGGCTATCCCACCGCCGGTCACCCGGAACTCGACGTGGCACTCGGCATCGAGACAACGACCGGTCCCCTGGGTCAGGGCCTGGCCACAGGTGTCGGTATGGCCCTTGCCGAAGAGAAACTCCGCAATAGCTTCGGGCCGGAACTCGTCAATCACCGCACCTTTGGGATCGTCTCCGACGGCGACATCATGGAAGGGGTGGCGATCGAGGCTGCATCTCTTGCCGGCCATCTTCGCTTGGGCAAGCTGCTCTATCTGTACGACGACAACGACATCACTCTCGACGGGCCCAAGGAATGGTCCTACAGCGAGGACACGCTGCAGCGTTTTGCAGCAGCCGGCTGGCAGACGCTCGCCGTGGATGGTCATGATCGAGCTGCCATCGCCGAAGCGATTTCGGCCGGCATCGCCGACGACTCCCGTCCAACCCTCATCTCCTGCAAGACACATATCGCCTACGGGAGCCCCAACAAGCAGGACTCCTCGGCCGCCCACGGATCGCCCCTCGGCGAGGAGGAGATCGAGCTCGTCAAAGCAGGCTACGGATGGGAGTACGCACCCTTCCACGTGCCGCGTGAGGTGTACACGTTCTTTGCGGACGCGCTCGACGGTCACCGGCAAGAATCGAGCGAGTGGGAGCGGAATCTCGAGATGAGACTGGCGGGCGACGCAGAGCTCGCGGCAGCGTGGCACACCCACTTCGGTGACAAGCCCTTCGCGGTGGCGGTCCCCGAGTATGAGCCGGATGCCAGGGTTGCGACTCGGGCGATGTCGGGTGACGTCGTCAACGCGGTCGCCTCCGACCGTTCCGATTTCATCGGTGGGTCGGCGGACCTGACGCCAACCAACAACACCTATATCAACTCGTCAACGAACTTCTCGGCGGAGGACAGGGGGGGTCGCAACTTCCGGTTTGGGGTGCGCGAGCATGGCATGGGCGCCATCGTCAACGGCATCAATCTCCACGGCGGGCTCCGGTGCTTCGGTGCCACCTTCTTGACGTTCTCCGACTACATGCGTGGCGCCATTCGCTTGGGTGCGCTCATGGGAGCGCCCAGCATCTGGGTGCTCACTCACGACTCCATCTTCCTCGGTGAGGACGGTCCTACGCATCAGGCCGTCGAGCATCTAGCTGCGTTGCGGGCGATCCCCAATCTATGGGTGATTCGCCCTGCCACTGCTGCCGAAGTCGCAGGGGGATGGGAGGTAGCGCTCAACCGCCGCGAGGGTCCAACTGCTCTCGTGTTCTCCCGCCAAGGCATGCCGGCCGGTGGTACGGATCCCGTACCTGTCGACAAGGGTGCGTATCCAGTGCGCGAAGGCTCTGATGCTGTCCTGCTGGCGACCGGATCCGAGCTGGAGACGGCGATCGCTGCTGCCGAGATCCTCGGTGCAGAGGGCAAGTCGGTTCGCGTTGTCTCGATGCCGTGTCGCGAGGCTTTCCTCGCGCAGGACGATTCCTATCGCACCGAGGTGCTCGGCAACGGTATCCCCGTGGCCTCGCTCGAGGCAGGCGTCACATTCGGTTGGTCTGACATCGTTGGCAGCGACGGCCTTGCGATCGGCATCGATCGCTTCGGTGCTTCTGCCCCCGCCGCGGTGCTTGCCGAGGAGTTCGGTTTCACCGGACCCCAGGTCGCAGACCGGCTGCGGGACTGGCTCGGGTAGCGGCCGAGCCCGCGCCGGTGCACCAAGTGGAGGTCACACCCGCTCTCGTACTCGCCATGTGGAGCTCCGGCCTGGCAGGGGCAGCCGCTCTGGTGTCCTCCTGGCGCATCGTCGGCCCCGGCTATGGCTGGTTGGCGGCGGGTGTTGTCGGCATAGTGGGTGGGGCCACTGCGGCCGCCGCCGGTTCGGCGTTGGGCGTTGTCGCCTCGCTGGCTGCCCTCGCCGCTGGGTTTCTCGCCCGCAACCACTTGGCCGCTACGGTGCTGTTCGCCCTCTCCGCCCTGGGTCTGCTGGGCGTCGCGGTTCCCGATGGCGGGATAGTCCCGTCGATCACGGGTGCGGTCTTCCTCGGCGCCATCACAGCCGAGATGATGCTCGGGCACTGGTTCCTAGTTGACCCAAGACTGCCGCGGTGGGCTCTACAGCGGCTTGATCTCATCGCGGGCGCCGGGCTGATCGCCGACATAATCGTGCTCGCTGCCCTCGGGGCGTTCACGGCTGACGACGGCGTCATGATTGCCGCCTTGGTAGCACTCGGCGCTATGACGGCGCTACTGGTGGCAGCCGTGTGGTTCTCGCTTCGCGAAACTGGCTACTCAGGCGTGATGGCCGCAACCGGCTTGTCATACCTTGGAGTGCTGACGGCGCTTGGCACGGCGGTGGTCGGCAGAATGCTCGTTGCGGGTCTGTAGGATCGCCGAGTGAAGATTTACACCCGCAAAGGCGATGACGGAACGACCGGGCTCTTCTACGGCGGTCGAGTCCACAAGGATGACACGGGGCCGGCTGCGTACGGAGATGTCGACGAGGTTGTTGCAACGCTCGGGTTGGCTCGTGCCGAGGTCCCAACCAGCGACCCTCTGAATGACGAGTTGCTCCGGCTTCAGCGCAGTCTCTTCATCGTTGGTGCTGAGCTGGCCACGGCTCCGGAGAACTTCGCCAAGCTCGCAGACGGCGAGACCCGAGTCACTGAGAGCATGGTTGCCGATCTCGAGTTGGCCATCGACAGGGTGGTCGCGGCGCGGGGCATGCCGGACGGATTCCTGGTTCCTGGGAGCAATCGGCTGGGTGCCGCTCTCGATCTTGCCAGAGCCACCGTTCGCCGTGCCGAACGCAACGCCGTCACTCACGCCAGGAAGGGCGGCCACGAGCAGAGTCACGTCGTGCCGTACCTCAATCGACTTGCCGACTACCTCTTCATGCTTGCAAGAGCGGCGGAGGAGTCGTGGACACCGAGCAAGCAAGAGGAGAATCAACCTTGATGAACATCGCGACCGTCTCTGATCTGGAAGGTGCCAGCGGGGATCTGCTCATCCTTCCTGTATTCGAAGAGCGGGTCTGGGGCCCGGGAGCGGCGGAGATAGTGCAGAGTCTGGGGGATTGGCTCGAGAGCTACTTCGATGGCCTCGACTTCACCGGGAAGGTAGGGCAGGCAGCTGCGGTTCCCGGGGATGATCGGTTCGGCCGTATCCTGTTCCTCGGGCTCGGCGCAGAGGCCGACGCTGACACTCTACGTAAGGTTGCCGGCATCGGCGGGCGGGCTGCGACGCGATATGCCCGAGTGGTCACCACTCTCGCTCAGGTGGAGATCGACGGTGCCGGGGACGCCGTTGTATACGGTTTCTTGCTCGGGCAGTACACCTTCGACAAGTACCTTTCCAAGCCGAAGCCGGCGCAGACTACCGATCTGGTTCTCGTGGGCGATGTCGGCGCTGACGACATCGAGCGTGGCAGGGTCGTCGCAGCCGGGGTAGCGCTGGCCCGGGATCTGGTCAACGAACCAGCGGCGGGCAAGAAACCGGAGGTGCTGGCCTCCATCGCTGCCGATATGGCCGCTGCGGCAGGTATTGACACCAAGGTATACGACGAGGTCGAGATCGAAGCCGAGGGCTTCGGGGGTTTGCGGGCGGTGTCGTTGGGGGCCACCAACCCGCCGCGCATGGTCGTGCTCGACTATCAACCCGAAGGTGCCACCAAGTCTCTAGCTCTGGTTGGAAAGGGCATAGTCTTCGATTCCGGGGGCCTTTCCATCAAGCCGGCGTCGGGGATGGAGACCATGAAGACCGACATGTCCGGAGCCGCGGCGGTGTTTGGAGCCATCAAGGCCATTGCCGAGTTGGGGATCGCGGTCAACGTCACCGCAATTGCGCCGCTCACCGAGAACATGACCGGCGGAGCTGCCCAGCGGCCCGGTGACATCTTCACCGCACGCAACGGCAAGACCGTGGAGGTGCTCAATACCGACGCGGAGGGCCGCTTGGTTCTCGCCGACGGCCTGTCGCTCGCAGTCGAAGCCGCCCCCGATTTGATCGTTGATGTCGCAACCCTCACCGGGGCGTGCATGGTTGCCCTCGGGAAGAAGGTGGCGGGTGTCTTCAGCTATGACGACGATGCCGCGGCTCAGGTAGAGGCGGCCGCTGCCAGGGGAGGAGAGAAGGTTTGGCGGATGCCCTTCGAGAAGGAGTACCGGTCCAAGCTCGACTCGCCGATCGCCGACATAAAGAACATCGGGGACCGCTACGCCGGGGCCATCACAGCTGCTCTGTTCCTGGCCGAGTTCACGGACGAGCGACCGTGGGCCCACCTGGACATCGCAGGACCGGCCCGCGCAGAGAACGATGACGGCTACATCACCAAGGGGGGCACCGGCTTTGCCGTGAGCACCCTGGTTGCGCTGGCGGAGGACATGGCGGGTTAGCCGTCCCAACCGTCGGGGAACGAGCATCACCCTCCTCATCAGGTACTGAGAGCATTCGGTATCCGTAGTGTGCAGTCGATTCGACGATCCGCTGTGGTCGCATTTACCCCGTTGAGCAGGGCGATCCCACGACGCCAAGCATCTTCCATGGTCGGACCGCCCTACCCAGAGTGGTTTCTTATAACCATCTTTGTGATTTCTTTCCTCAAGCCACCCCGCTAAACCACCGATACGGAGCGTGTTCATAGTTACCACGCAATGTAGGTGAACGGTTTATGGCTGCGCTGGCCAGACGAATACTGACGACGCTCCTCACCACAATCCTGCTCATGGGCGCCCTTGCTCCCGCTGCTTCGGCAGCCACTGCCGAGGGTGAACTGCTTGCCCTGATGAACGCCGAACGAGCCGCCAACGGTCTCGCTGCGGTGTCGACCTACGCCGATCTCGCCGACGATGCTCTTGCCTGGTCTCGACACCTGATGAGCCAGGGGTCTCTGTCTCACAATCCAAACCTGGCTTCCGTGACCCCGAGTTGGCAGAAGCTCGGCGAGAATGTCGGCGTTGGGCCCAACGTGGCTGCGCTGCACGCCGCCTTCATGGCTTCTTCGAGCCATCGTGGCAATGTGCTCGGTGACTATGACAAGGTTGGAATTGCCGTTGTCGAAGAAAGCTCGACCAAGCTCTGGGTGACCGTTGTGTTCATGAAGTCATTTGGTGCGGAGCCGCCTGCCGAAGAGCCGGTTCCATATTCCGAGCAAGGTCCGGCACCTTCGAACGAGCAACCGGTGTCGAACAACGCCCGCACCACGGTTGTTGCTGCTGCTCCCGCCGTCGCTCCAGCTGTGTCGAGCCCTCCGGCCCTCCCTCGAGTCGAGCGGCCGGCCTGGAGTAGATACCAGCCGACCCCGATCTAGCAGTACTCCCGTTCATCGCGGAGTTCGGGTGGATTCGCCTCATCGCCGCACGCGGGGCAGTTGGGGTCCTGCATTACCCGAACGGTCAATGTCGATTGCTCGAGGGCGTCGTAGGTCAGCAGCCGACCGACGAGCGGCGTACCCACTCCGAGAAGCAGCTTGAGTATCTCCGTTGCCTGCATCGTCCCGATGACACCGGGGAGCACTCCAAACACGCCGGCCTCGGCACAGTTGGGAGCGAGTTCGGGCGAAGGTGGCTCCGGGAACAGGCAGCGATAACAGGGCCCGGCGTAGGGTTGAAAGACCGATACCTGGCCCTCAAAACGAAACACTGAGCCGTGGACCACGGGAATACGCAGGCGCAGTGACGCATCGTTGAGCAAATACCGTGTCGGCAGATTGTCGCTGCCGTCGATCACCGCGTCATGGTTGGCGAGGATCTCCTCGGCGTTCGCGGAGCTGAGTCTCTGTGCGCAGGTGGTGATTGTCACGTGCGGATTCAGTTGAGCGATGGTTGCCGCGCCGGAGTCCGCCTTGGTGACCCCGATGTCTGCTGTGCGGTGCAGAATCTGTCGCTGGAGATTGGAGAGATCGACGCGGTCGTCATCGATGATTGTGAGGCCGCCGACGCCGGCAGCTGCGAGATACATTGCGGCAGGGGAGCCCAATCCGCCTGCTCCTACGATGGCGACTCGGGAGTTGATCAGCTTGGCCTGGCCTGCGGCGCCGACCTGAGGAAGCACGATATGGCGGGCGTAGCGGTGGCGCAGATCGGCGCCCAACTCGGTCGTCGAAATGGTCGGGCGTCCTTCTGCCATCCACCGCTTGATGCCGCCCGCAAGCGAGGCCACCCGTTCGTAACCACGATCCTCGAGGTCGGCTGCCGCGATTGCTGAGCGCTCTCCAACGGCGCAATACAACAAGATCGGGGTATCGGCGTCTGCCAGCCCGGCGATCCGCTCGGCGAGGTCACGCCACGGAATGGCGTGCGCTCCCGGCAGCGCACCAATCGCCAGCTCGTGGGGCTCGCGCACATCAATCACGACAGCGGAGTCGAGGGTGGCCTCGTCGGGGTCGACCTCGGTTATGCGTGCTTGCGCCGCTTGCAGGATGTGTCGGTATTGATCCATCAGGTTCACCGTAGCGAGCTGGCTGTAGTCGGAAAACGGTCAGGGGGCGATGGCAGCTACGAGTTCGGGGAGCAGCGTTGCGGCCATCCCTTCGAGTCTGATCGAAGCCACGCTGTCTAGGTCCGTCGGGCCCTTGTTGATGATTACGAACGTATCGCCACGGGAGGCAATCTCCAGAGGGATGTATGCCGCGGGATAAACCGACAGGCTGGAGCCCACGGATACAACCGCATCCGCCTGGTCCGCCCACCTGTAGGCCTGTTCTACCTCGGAATGGGGAAGAGTCTCGCCGAAGAAGACGATCGTCGATTTGAGGATTCCACCGCAGTGGTCGCAGCGCGGATCGACATCGCCGTTTATCCAGCGCTGCTCGATGTCGGCCGGGTCGTGGGGGGCTCCACACCGGATGCAGGCGATGCCGTCAGAGTTCCCGTGTAGCTCAGCGATGGCGTCCTGGGGAAGCCCAGCAGCTTGGTGAAGACCGTCGATGTTCTGGGTGACGCAGCCGATGAGCTTGCCCGATTTCCACAGGTCGACAACTGCGCTATGGGCGTCGTTGGGCTGGGCGTTGCCGAACATCTTGGGGAAACGACTGGCCCAGGCTCGGGTACGCACGGTGCGCTCAGCGATGTAGCGGTCGAGCTGGAAATCCTCGGGAGAGAACTTGGTCCAAATGCCGTCGGTGCCGCGAAAGTCCGGGATACCCGATTCTGTCGAGATCCCGGCTCCCGTGAAGACCATGATGCGTTGGGCATCGAGCAATAGTCGAGCCGCGTAAGCAAGATCCTGGCTCATTTCCTTACGGTATCAGGTCCGGTGCCACGGCCTGAACCGTTGCACAGAAGTTGCAGACCGGTCGCCACCGGGGCTGTCTTGCAGACTGGGGCCGGGTTCGCCCTAAGCCCGGTGACTAGGGCAGGCTGCCGGACCGTTTCTGCTCCAACGAGCCGATTGTCGGATGGGCGCGGCGCAAATCAGGCGGGAGTAACCGGATCTGGATCGCGGTGAGCTGGGGAATCCGAGTACGGACGAAGACTCGACCGTGGCTGGTGTGGGCCAGATTGGCCCGGACGAGGACGTGGAGGTGCGTAGGGCGGCGCAGGGAGCGGCCGCGTTGCGCGGCGGTGGCGAGCCTGAGCAGGTCGGCGACCGCTCCCGGGCCGATTGTTGCGGTCCAGTACCGCCGGACGTACGGATGGTCGGTGGGATAGGTGATGTTGCCGGAGTTGCTGTTTGGCCAGGGAAGGGGGGAGATCACGGCTCGTTGCCGGGCTGTGGCGCGGGTCGGTCTCGCGGCAGCACCCGGTTGAGGCGCTGATTCCACAACTGGAGGACGGCTGTCGTGGTTACCGGGTGCTGCCGTGACATGATTCACATATTGTGTAATATCAAATATCGTCAAACATCGTCAATAGGTTCAGAGAGGAGCGCGAAAAGTTGTTGTGGGTGTTGAATGCGGGACTCCGGCGGTGGCCGCGGTAGCGCGGCTCCGTCAACCGGAGCCGACTACATTTAGACCGTGAACATCGTTGCCGTCCCGTACTTCATGGGCGATCCGATGCCCGGCTTCCAGGTTCCTCGACCGCACGAGGTGCTTGCCCCCGACCTGCCCGCGGGCAAGCCGCAGCAGCGGATGGCGGTTCTGTACCGAGGCCTCGCCGACATAGTTGCGAGCACACCCGACCCCGTTGTCTATGCCGGTGACTGCGTGAGCACCATCGGCGTGCTGGCGGGCCTCGAGCGACGCGACATCCTCCCCACGCTGATCTTCTTCGACGCCCACGGCGACTTCAACACCTGGGAGACCACACCGTCGGGATTCATTGGCGGTATGCCGCTGGCGATGCTGACTGGGAGAGGTGAGCAGACCATTGTTGCGGGCGCCGGGCTCACTCCGCTTGCCGACGACCGCGTGCTCCTTGTTGATGGGCGTGATCTCGATCCGGGGGAAGACAAGGCGGTGGCGCAGTCCGGCATCACCGTAACTACGGTGGACTCGGTCGCACACTCGATTCCTCCCAGCGGACCTCTCTATGTGCACGTCGACGGCGATGTTGTCGACCCGGGTGAGATGCCGGCGATGAACTACCCCGCACCGGATGGCCCTTCTCTGGATGCAGTGCGGATGGCGATGATCCACTTGGCCACCACCGGTCGGGTGGTGGCATTCTCGATCTCGTCCTGGAACCCGAGCCTTCCCGGCGCCGACATCGCCGCAGCCGCGATGCTGAAGCTGGCGGAACCGTTCATTGCCATGCCGTAGCTGGCGGCCCACCAGACGAGTTGAGTTCGATTTCATCGAACTCGAAGCTGATTGCATCAGCCCTGATTTGCATCAGCCCTCGACCGCCTCGCCGGTCTGCACCTTCCACAACGCGGCGTAGGAGCCGTCACCATCGATCAGCTCCTCGTGCGTACCCGACTCGACGATCCGGCCTCGCTCCATGACGTGGATCATGTCGGCGTGGCGGATTGTCGACAATCGGTGGGCGACAACGAGGGTGGAGCGATCGACAACCAGCCGTGCCAGCGAGCGCTGGATGGCTGCTTCAGTTTCGTTGTCGACCGACGAGGTGGCCTCGTCGAGTATCAGTATGGGCGGATCGACCAGCACGGCGCGCGCTATGGAGAGACGCTGCCGCTGTCCCCCGGAGAGCTTCTGGCCGCGCTCTCCGACGATCGTGTCGTATCCCTGGGGTAGTTCCATGATGAAACGATGAGCCTCAGCTACGTCGGCGGCGTGAACGATCTCTTCGGCAGTTGCGTCTGGCTTGCCGTAGGCGATGTTCTCGCGCACGGTGCCGTGGAACAGGAAGACGTCTTGCCCAACCACCGCCAAGGCACCGCGGAGATGATGGAACTCCAAGGAGCGGATGTCGTGGCCATCGATGCGGATCGCGCCGTCGGTGACGTCGTAGAGCCGCAGCAACAGCTTGATCAGGGTTGTCTTTCCCGAACCGGTAGCGCCGACGAACGCAGTGGTCGCTCCCGGTGCCAGGTCTAGCGCTATGCCATCGAGCACCGGAAAGCCCGGGGTGTAGGAAAAACTGACCGCGTCAAACTCGATGTGCCCTTTGACGTCCTCGCGTTCCAGGATGCCTTCGCCGGAGACGATCTCTGGCGGCGTGTCGAGAACATCGAGGATTCGGTTGGTCGATGCCATCGCACGTTGGTATAGATCGAAGGTCTGCCCGAGCTGTGTCAGCGGCCACAGCAGCCGCTGGGTCAGAAAGACCATCACGCTGTAGGCACCGACCGCCAGCCGGCCATCCAGAGTCAAGAGGCCACCCCACAACAGCGTGGCGGTGAAGCCGGTGAGGATGACCACCCGGATCAGCGGCGAGAAGGCCGCGCTCAGCGTTATGGCTCGGCGGTTCGCTTTCCGGTAGTCCTCACTCTCGGCAGCGACCCGCTCGATCTCCCGGTCCTCTGAGGTGAACGCCTTGATAGTCGCAATGCCGCCGAGGTTGTTTGCCAGCAGGCTGCTTATGGCTCCGGCGCTTTCTCGCACGTCGGCATAGCGGGGCTCCATCTTCTTCTGGAAGCGAAAGGATCCCCACAAGATGACCGGGATCGGCAGGAATGCCACCCAGGCGATAGTTGGTGCCAGGACGAAGAACATGGCTCCGATCAGCACCACGGTCGTGAGTACTTGGAGCACCTGATTGGCGCCGGTGTCGAGAAACCGCTCCAACTGGTTGACATCGTCGTTGAGGATTGCCATGAGGTTGCCGGTCGGCTGTTCTTCGAAGTACGCCATCTCGAGATGCTGCATGTGGGCGTAGGCGTCAAGCCGCAGCTCATGCTGGATTGTTTGCGCCAGATTGCGCCAGGCAAGGCCAAGGAGGTACTCGAACAGTGATTCCAGACCCCATATGGCGAAGGTGAGGAAGGTGAGTACAACCAGCTGCGACCGAGCCGTTTCGAACCCGTAGTTGGATAGGAAGGCACCCTCCTTGTTGACCACGATGTCGACCGCTATGCCGATCAAGACAGGGGGTGCGATGTCGAAGGCCTTGTTCAGCACGGACCAGGCTGCGGCGCGCCATACCCGCCCACGATGGGATTCTGCGTATTGCCAGAGACGCCGCAGCGGAGGAGCTTGATTCATGGGGTCGCCACCTTAGGGCGAGGACCGTCAACCTAGCGGCGTAGGCCGGGCATACTGGCTGCGATGTCACCACTACCCATGTTTCCGATCGGGTCCGTTCTGTTCCCTCGTGGAGTTCTGCCACTGCAGGTATTCGAGCCTCGCTACAAGGCGCTCGTTGCCGACATAGTCGAAACCGATCGTCGCTTCGGCGTGGTGCTGATCGAGCGCGGCTCGGATGTAGGTGGTGATGACGTCCGCACCAGCATCGGCACAGTTGCGGAGGCGGTGCAGATGGGTGAGCTGGAGGATGGGCGCATTCTGCTGATCAACGTCGGTAGAGAGCGGATCCGGGTGACGCGGTGGCTCGAGGACGATCCGTACCCGCTGGCTGAGGTCGAACCCTTTCAGGACGAATCGACAAACGGGGGGTTGGGCCCCGCAGTTGCATCCGCGCTGGCCGCCCGGCGGAGGTTGATGGCGCTGGCAGTCGAGATGGGAGCCGACCCCGCCAGCCTCGAAGTCGATCTCCCTGAGGATCCGATCGTTGCTGCTTGGGAGCTGTGTGCAGTCTCGCCGCTCGGCCCATTCGATCAACAACAACTGCTGGAGATGACGGACGCGACGGCCCGGACAAAGACACTCGAGAAGCTGCTGGCCGAACAACTGGTTGATCTAGAGCGGGCGATACGAGAGGGCGGAACGGGCTAGCCGTTCACGTGGCTACCGCCGCAGAGCTCGGTGTAGCAAAGTCGCGTTCGCAGGAACGGTTGGGCGGCGACTAGTCGCCCAGGTTGGGGACACCCACGTAGATGACGATTACCTGATCGGGTTCGACGAGAGTGCCGGCCGGGGGATTCGTTCCTATCACAAAGCCGAGCACAGACGGTTCGTCGGTTGGCACATTCTCGATGGTGAACGACAAGTTCAACCCTGATTCCTCGTTGAAGGCATCGACGGCTGCCTGTACCTCTCCCAGTGAGAGACCAGCTAGGTCGATCAACGTTGGCGGCACTCCCGTAGAGAAGCGGACCGTGACGACGCTTCCCTGAGTGACCTCGGCACCTGCGCTGGGACTCTGGTCGAGGAACTCGCCTTCGGGCTCGAGTGATGCAACCTCTTCGATCACTGCCCGCAGGCCCGCCTTGTAGATGGCGTCCTT
>JASJEG010000182.1 GCA_030064765.1 Acidimicrobiia bacterium
TCGGCGGCAGCGCCCGGTTGGATCACCGCCGGCGCCGGCTCATCGCCCGTGTCGCTGGGAGGGGGGAGATCCGTTGGTTCGCCGCCGGGAGTGTCGTTGCAGTCCGGCTCACCCTCGAGGCAGGCGCTGGCGATGGGCTGGTCGCCCCCGGCGCCGCTGTCGAGCGGCAGATCCTCGGTGGCTTCAGAGTCGCCGCCGCAGGCTGCGACAACGAGAGCGAATGAGGCAATGAGTAGTAGGAGTTTCTTCACGAACGTACTTTCTGTGATCAGCTTGTGGCGGTATGACGCTCGGAGGAGGTCGGCTGGTTCCCGGTTACAGCTTCCGATACCACTCGCGGATCGCAGCTCCGATCTCGTCCGGCGAATCTTCCTGTATGAAGTGCAGTCCGGGAACCGTCACCTCTGTCTGGTTGGGCCAGCTCCGGCAGAAATCCCGCTGGGCGCCGGTGAGGATGGACCCGGGATCAGCATTGATGAAGAGCTTGGGTAGATCCGACTCTCGCAGCCAGCGGCCGTAGTCCCTAACGATGCTGGCAACGTCCTCGGGCTCACCCTCGAAGGGTATCTGGCGGGGCCAGGTGAGTGTCGGGCGGCGACTCTCGCCGGGAACGACAAATGGAGCCCGGTACATCGCCATCTCTTCCTCGGTCAGGTCGCGCAGAATCGATGACGGCAGGATTCGTTCGACGAACACGTTCTTCTCGAGGATGATGGTCTCGCCGGCCGGTGAGCGCATCTTTTCGAAGATGGACCGGGCATCTTCTGGCCACATCTCCCAGCTGACACTCTGGACGATGGCCTCCATGTAGGCGATGCCTTTGACCCTATTGCGGTGGCGGTTGGCCCAATCGAAGCCGAGGGCGCTTCCCCAGTCGTGGATGACAAACGTGACGCGGTCGCCGATGTCGAGCTGGGCGAGCAGGTCATCCAGGTACTCGCGATGTTCGACGAAGCGGTAGCTGTCGGGACCGGGGTCGTCGAGCGCTTCTGAGTCTCCCATTCCGATCAGGTCGGGGGCTACGCAGCGGGCGACGTCGGAGAGGTGCGGGATGACGTTGCGCCACAGATAGGACGAGGTCGGGTTGCCGTGGAGGAAGAGGACGGAGTCGCCTTCCCCGACGTCGATGTAGGCCATCTGCTTGCCGAGTACCGAGGCGTATTGCTTCCTCATGGAGGCTCCCACTATGAGTTTGTCTTCACTCCGAGTTTGCCAAGTTCGATGCGGAGTTGGTCTGGGTTCTCAAACTCGATCGCGGTGAACCCGAGTTCGGTTGCGGTGGCGACGTTGTGGGGAGCATCGTCGATGAAGATGCAGTCGGATGCCTGCCGCCCAATGCGTTCCAGCAGGATCTCGTAGATCCGCGGATCCGGCTTGATTACCTTCTCATCGCCGCTGACGACGATGGTCTCGAACCAGTCGAGGAACTCGTACCTTTCTCGGGCAATCGGGAAGGTCTGAGTCGACCAGTTGGTCAGAGCGTGGAGCTCGTAGCCGGCGTCGCGCAGCGAGGCCAGGACGGCGACGGTGCCCTCGATCGGTCCCGCCAGCATCTCCTCCCATCGTTCCCAGTAGGCGCTGATGAGCCCGGCATGGTGCGGGTGTTGTGCGCTGAGCAGAGCTACTCCGTCTTCCCAACGTCTGCCTGCATCGTGCTGGGAGTTCCACTCGTTGGTGGCGACTTCGGTGAGGAAGTGCTCCATCTCGGCTTCGTCGTCGAAGACCTTGCGGTACATGTAGCGCGGGTCCCAGTCGATGAGCACTCCGCCGAGGTCGAAGACGATCACCCTGTTGTTCGACGTCATGGGTGCACTTTAAGCACGTGGGATGGCTCATCGCTTGCCAAGGCACACGGACCTCGGTCAACCCAAGTAGCGGGCTCTCACAGCAAGGTTCTGCCTGACCTCGTCGATGATGTCCTTGTAGAAGTCGTCGCGCAGCGCTGACTCCGTTGTGGTGTAGACCGCGAAATACACGAGCGCAAAGGCCGCAAGGAAGCCCGAGACCCGAAGTAGTTCCGCCGACAGCTCGACATCAATGCCGAAGAGCTTGGTACTCCAGAGCACGGTTGCATCCGTCGTGGTCCATAGCCTGACTGTGTCCGGTTGGATGATCAGGAGTCCGAGACCAACGAAGAAGGCCCCAATCAGCGCGCTCACCAGCATCAGTCGGAAGGACTGGCTGATGAACACGAGGAGCCACAGGTTGCCGCGTTCGCGCCTGGTCAACGCTCGGGGGTGCGGTGGATGCTCACTGCGGACTGGTACCCCCGGTGCGTCATCGCAGAGCGCCTCGACCTCTTCCCAGGAATCGAACCTGTTCAGGTTGTGAACCTCCCGCGGTACTTGAGTTCCCAAGAAGACGCCGGCCAATGCGGCGAAGAGCGTCCCGACAGTCACAAGAAGAGCCGTGTCGAGAAGGCCCGCCGACTGCCAGGCCTCGGCGTTGAGGAAGAGGAACATGAAACCGATCAACAGCAGTGGGAGTGTGCGAGTGAATAGGCGCAGGGTTTGGCCGATCGAGTGAATGAGCTGGCCCAATACCCACCATGAGATCGCCACCACGCCGTAGCTGGTGATCGCATAGACCAACCCGAGGATCACACCCTGGGTCAGCAGGGTGATCAGCGCACCGGTCCAGTCCCAGCCAAAGATGATCGGCAACAGGGTCGGAACGCCAAGGAACACGCCGATCTCGACCGGTCCGACCCGCTCCGGACGGCGCAGGAGGGGCCGTAGCCCCCGCACGCGGTTGATGCCTGCCCATACCCCAAGCAAGATGAGAAGCCCGCCGAGGCTGGCGGTGACGATTTCCCAGGCCGCCCAATCGAGATCGATCGCGCTGATCGAGCTGAACAGAAAGAGCAAGACCAGGATCGGAAGCGCCCGGGTGAGCACATCTTCGCTGGCGTTGTAGGACTCGATGAAGTGGGGGACGCCACGGTCGACGAACCACTGCTCTGTCTTGGCGCGGGGGTCGGCTTCGTTCTCCACCGCCAACGATTATCGCATTCGAGGAGAAGGTGTCTCGACCACCCCGAATCGGGAGCACAGGTCTCCCATGAGACCAAGGAACAATTCAACTTTTTCGCCTCAGATGCCGACAGATACTCATTACGAGCGCCGACGGGGAATAGCACGATGGATTGCCGATCCGAGAAGGGTGCGGTTCTCATAACCGTGACCTTGAGCCTTACGGCTCTTCTTGCTGTCACGGCTCTTGCAATCGATGTCGGTCTCTTGATGGTCGGGCGGCGGGCTGCACAAAATGCGGCCGACCATGCCGCCCTCTCCGCAGCTTGGGCAGATTGTCACTCCGCCGACCCGACGGCTGCGGCGGAGACTGCAGTGACGAGAAACGGACACGCTGCCACTGATTTGACGTTGACGGAGCCCGCCAGCGGCGAGTGGAACGCACAGGTGAGCAACGATGTATCTCTCAGCTTTGCGTCGGTGCTCGGTATCAACTCAATCAATGTCAACGCCGATGCGGCTGCCGCGTGCACCGGTGCCAGCAGTGCTTCGACCAGCATCTTCGCCCTTGGCGACACCTGCTCCAATTGGGGCAAAGACCAGATCGATGTTTCCGGATCGAATCAGACCATCTATGGCGGAGTCCACAGCAATGACGGGATCAGGATCGGTGGGTCTAGCAACGACTTCGGCCCAACCAACCCGCCAACGGACAAGGTCACATACGTGGACTACTTCACCGATGGAGGCGGCGGCAACACTTTCGATACTGGCTACCCGCAGTGGATTGGCCCCCAGAGCGCACCCGTTGAGTTCTTCCTCGTCAACTACGAGCCCGGCAGCACCAATGCCTCAGTTGCGGGTTCCAAGTATTACTTCGAAAGCGGCGATATCGATGGGTCGTACATCGAATCCCGCGGCGACGGGCTCTACTACTCGGAGGGCGACATCAAACTGGACAAGGAGATCACGGCGAAAGTGACCCTGGTTGCCGAAGGGGTCATTGAGATCAGCGCCTCGAATCAAGATCTCACTCCTTACGTCGATGGCCTGCTCGCATTCGGTGCACATCCCTACACCGGCGTTGAGCAATGCGACAAGTTCGTGGTCAGCATGGGTGGATCCAGCAACGACTGGACCGGGATCATCTACGGCCCGCACGGCTTGATAGAGATGAACGGCTCGAGCAACACGACCGTCACGGGGTCCTTGATCGGCTTCTCGGTCCGCCTCAACGGCTCCAATATCACCATCGATTCTTCCGGCACCGGCCTTCCCCCCGATTTCAAAGTGCAGTTGCTGAAATGAGCTCTCGACCGGACACCTCATCGCAGAGCGGCGCCTCGCTGGTCGAGGCCGCGATCGTCTTGCCCCTCGTCTTCCTCTTGATATTCGGGGTCATTGACACCGCGCGCCTCTTGGCGACACACAACGCAGTTCGCACGGCTAGCCGCGAGGCGGCCCGCTACGGTTCCTCGGTCGGTACCAACGCTTCGGGTGACGAGCGGTATGTTGACTGCGCCGGAATTCGCGATGCCGGCATGGGTCTCACCACGCCCCTCGACATAGCCGCAACCCAAGTCACGATCGAATACGACTCCGGCCCATCGACGGTTGTCAAGGCGACTTGCCCGATAGGCGGTCCGCAACCCGACCCGGCCTCCCTTACCAACGGTGACCGCATCGTGGTGACTACATCGCATCAGTTCACGCCCGTTACGCCCCTCATCGGCGATCTCATCGGTGTTATCACCGTTACCTCCGTCGACCGACGATCGATCCTCTCACCATGATGCGTTCTTCCACCCAAGAGACCCAGCGCGGTGCCGTACTTGTCGAGGCGGCGATCCTTTTGCCGCTGCTACTCATGATCCTGTTCGTTGTGTTCGACGGTGGACGTCTCGTCTTTGCGAAGATCGAAATGACCGAGGCCGTTCAAGAGGGCTCCCTGTGGGGCGCCTACCAACCGAGCGACTATGCAGGTGTCCGCACTCGGGTGGCGGAGAGCCTCAACAATCCCGACATCTTCCCCGGTGATGTCGTGGTCGAATGCCCCCCCGGAGGAGATTCGATTCGGGTCACCCTGAGTCGCGATATCGACCTTCTTACTCCCATTGGCAGCGGTGCAGTCACATTGACCGCGACGGCTGAGGGGGATCTGTTCAGCGACGATCCCTGCGTGCCCTCGCCGTGACCCGAACCGCGTATTTCTAAGCCCTCTCGCTGCGGCGCCGATAGACACCCTGATGATTGTTCGTCGAGTTGCCATCGCTTTGGTGTCAATGCTGGCTCTTGGTCTCGTCACGTTTGCCGGCGCGGCCCCTGCCGACGCCGCTTGTGACGCGCCCGTTTCCATGCCGGAAGCATTGGCCGCCGCCGATTCCGTGTTTGTCGGCCGGGTGTATTCGGTCTCCTCTGACGGCCGCGCCGCTGTGATGGAGGTGCTGGAGATATGGAAAGGCTCTGATCTAGCGGCAACTGTCGGCGTGCACGGTGGTGATCCCGACGCTCCATTGGGCGACGATGATCGCACCTTCGAGAAAGGCCGCACCTACCTCGTCGTTCCTGAGAACTCGAGAGCTCCCTTCGAGGCTTCGCTGTGCTCTGCGACGGCGCTCTATCGGCCCACCGGTGAGATTCCGGCCGAGTACGCGGCCCCGCTGGGCGCATTCGAAGTGCGCTATCCGGAGGGCCTCGATCAAGAGGACGGGTCGGCCATCGAATCTGTCACTGCGTTTCTTTCCGGTCCCATTGTGACGTGGTCAGTACTTGGTTTAGTCGCTGTAGGCCTTGCATACGTACTGCTGCGGGGCAGCCTCGAGCGCCGACGGAAGAAGCCGAAGGAGAGCACTGGTGTCAAGCCGCGACGCACTCTCGAGGGGATACTCGGCAGGTCTGGCGACCGCCGGTTGAAGCAGCTTCGGGCCCGCAAACGGTAGCGACCTCCGCCATGGAGCCCATCTTGCGGTCAGGGACGGTCTACCCGGTTGCATAGCTGCACGATCGATGGGAACCTTTTGGTGGTCGCGGCGCGTCTCAGGGTCGGGAAGGTGATGCGACATGTCAATTGGCAGAGTGTTCGGAGCGACGCTGTTGGTCGGCGCTCTGGTCCTATCCGCATGCGGCGAGATAGACGAAGCGGCTGAAGAGGTAGCCACGACCGCGGCTGCGCCGGAGGCTGAAGTAGACGAAGGAGCGGGTACCCCAGTGACTGACGCCGCGCCCGCGCCGACAACACAACCACCGGCCGCTGAGCCAGGAGAAGAGGTTGCTATGACGGACAACATCGAACCTGGGCAATCGTTGTCCGGCGGAAATGTCGGGTTGTCCTATCCCGGCAATACCTACCCGCCTGAACTGTCGGGAATCATCGGCCTGGCGGTGGCCGATGTGGCAGGCAGGCTCGGTGTCGACGAGGCGAGCATCAACGTCGTGGTGGTCGAAGAGGTCACCTGGGGCGACGCCAGCCTCGGCTGCCCGCAACCCGACATGCTGTACGCCCAGGTGGTCACCGATGGGCTGCGGATCATTCTCGAGTCTGGGGGAGTTCTCTTCGACTATCGCAGCGGCGGGATGGCAGATCCGATGTTGTGTGAGCAGACGGCTGAGAAGAAGGACACGACCGCCGGCCAATTCGAGCTCACCGAAGAGGGTGAGGTCATCTTCGTGCCCGGGACGGACAAGGAAACCGGCGAGCCCACCGAGGGTCTGAATCCACCGGACGAATAGGCTCTGATCGCTTTAACAAGAAAGAGGGGCGCCGGATGGCGCCCCTCTCCTAGTTGCTGGCTCGGTGAGTTCAGGGTGTTGTGTCAACACCCACGAGCGTCAACCCCAGGATCCCCGAGGCATCGCT
>JASJEG010000180.1 GCA_030064765.1 Acidimicrobiia bacterium
CCTACCGCTGCGGAGATAGCAGAGGTCAGCGGACTCGACATCGACCAGGTCATGGTTGCGATGGACTGCCCGGACGATTGCGTCTCCCTCGATCACCCGGTGGGCGACGCCGGTGATGCCAGCCTCGGCGACTTCGTAGAGGATCTCCAGGCGGACGACCCGTTCGTAGTGGCAGCCGATGTGGTGCGACGGGATGAACTGGACCGCGCCCTCGAACTGCTCGAACCGGCGGAACGAGAAGTCATCACACTTCGCTACGGTCTCAGCGGTGGTGGTCCCCGTACGCTTTCCGATGTGGGGCGCCAGCTCGACGTGACTCGCGAGCGCATCCGCCAAATCGAGCGCCGCGCTCTGACGAAGCTACGGCATCCGTCGTTTGCCTACGACTTGCAGAGCCTGTTGTAGGTCTGCCGCGGCCACTTCTAACGTAGCGACCGTGTCGCAGCTCGATTCGATCCTCCAGCGCGCCGTCCCAGCACAGCCGTGGGCCGAGGGCGAGAACATCCCGTGGAACGAACCTACCTTTAGCGCCAGAATGCTGCAGGAGCACCTTGACCAATCACACGACCTAGCAAGCCGGCGCGTTGAGTTGATCGACGCCCAGGTTGAGTACATCCACGAGCAGCTTCTCAATCGCTCGACGACCCGGGTTCTGGATCTCGCCTGCGGACCGGGTCTCTACGCAGAACGGCTCGCTGCGTTAGGACACAGCTATGTGGGCATCGACTTCTCCCCCGCCGCCGTCACGCACGCTCGCGCCACTACAGCCGACGCCGAGTTCGTTGAGGGTGATGTACGACACGCGGCATTTCCAGAGCAGTCTGATCTCATAATGATGCTGTACGGGCAGATCAACGTGTTCCGGCGAGCAGCTGCTGCAGATATCGTCGCCCGGGCGCTGGCAGCTCTCCGGCCCGGCGGCCGGCTGTTGCTCGAAGCCCAGACAGCAGATCACGTGTCCAGGATCGGACAGCGACCGCCAACGTGGGAGACCCACCCGACCGGACTGTTCTCTCCGCAGCCGCACATCCTCCTCACCGAGAGCTTCTGGGATGAAGAAGCCCGTACTGCAACCGAACGCTTCTACGTGGTCGACATCGCAACAGCGGCTCTGACCCGCCATGCGATGAGTACCGCGGCCTACACGGAGCGGGAGTATGTCGAGTTGCTCTCCGGATACGAGGAAGTCCACATCACCACCCTCGAACCGGGCTGGCCAAAAGGCGACGATCTGACGCTGGTCACGGGACGGAAGCCTCTCCAGCCGCTGCGGAAATGGAGTTCGTCGCACGACGAGCCCACGCCCGAAACTAGAACAGCTTGAGCATGGGCGAATCGATACCACGCAGTTCGTCGTAGTCGACCTCTACCCACCCGATTCCCCGATCGTCGGCCAGGGTGCGCGCTTGCGGCTTGATTGCCTGGGCAACGAACAAGCCCCGCACCGGAGCCAACCGTTCGTCCCTGTTCAGGAATTCGAGATAGCGGGTGAGTTGCTCGACACCGTCGATCTCGCCACGCCTTTTTACCTCGACCGCAACCGTTCCACCCTCACCATCCCGGCAGAGCAGATCAACTGGACCAATCGGGGTTGGGTACTCCCGCCTGATCAGCAACAGACCCTCTTCCATCACCTCGGGCGTCTCGGCCAGCAGCCGCTGTAGCTCGAGTTCCACCCCGTCCTTCTGCAGCCCGGGGTCCTCGCCCATCTCCATCTCCGTCTGGAAGTGGATCTCTCCGAACGTGATCGTCAGGGACTCGCCCTTCGGATTGGTGACGATCCACCGCCCCTCCTCCTCAACGAGGTGGTTTGGCGCATTCATCCAGTTGAGAGGTTTATAGGCACCGCCGTCGGCATGAACCGCCACGCACCCATCGGCCTTGACCATCACCAGTCTGGTGGCCATTGGCAGATGCGCACTCAACCGGCCGTCGTAGTCAACGGTGCACTCGGCAACAACGAGTCGCATGGAGGAGAGGCTACACCGAGCCCGATGCCCCGTCCCGTGACGGTGGGAGCATCAGCCGACCGAGCCCTCCATCTGCAGCTCGATGAGGCGGTTGAGCTCGACTGCGTACTCCATTGGCAGCTCGCGCACAATCGGCTCGATGAAGCCGGCAACGATCATGGCGGTTGCCTCTTCTTCGGACAGGCCGCGACTCATGAGATAGAAGAGCTGCTCCTCACCAACCTTGGAAACGGTCGCTTCGTGGCCGAGATCGACGTCCGACTCTTCGATTTCCATGTAGGGATAGGTGTCCGATCGCGAATCCTCATCGAGGATGAGCGCATCACAACGCACAAACGACTTGGCGTTGTCTGCGTCGTTGTCGACCCTTACCAACCCGCGATAGGCCGACCGGCCGCCACCCTTCGAAATCGACTTCGAGGTTATGAGCGATGACGTGTTCGGAGCGGCGTGCACCATCTTGGCGCCGGCATCGAGATGCTGCCCTTCGTTGGCAAATGCGATCGATAGCACCTCACCGTGGGCGCCCTCCTCGAGCAGCCACACGGCCGGGTACTTCATCGTCAGGTTGCTCCCGAGGTTCCCATCGACCCACTCCATGGTGGCGTTCTTGTAGGCCGCAGCCCGCTTGGTCACCAGGTTGTAGACGTTGTTGGACCAGTTCTGGATGGTCGTGTAGCGGCAGCGACCGCCTTCCTTGACCACTACTTCGACAACGGCGGAATGCAACGAGTCGCTCGTGTAGACCGGAGCTGAGCAGCCTTCGACGTAGTGGCAGAACGCCCCTTCATCGACAATGATCAGCGTCCGTTCGAACTGGCCCATGTTCTCCGCATTGATCCGGAAATACGCCTGGAGTGGTTGTTCGACGTGCACACCGGGAGGGACGTAAATGAAGCTACCCCCGGACCAAACCGCCGAGTTCAACGCCGCAAACTTGTTGTCGTTGGGCGGGATCACCGTTGCCCAGTACTCCCGGACGAGGTCCGGGTACTCGCGCACTGCTGTGTCCATGTCGCAGAAGATGACTCCGAGCTTCTCGAGATCCTCGCGATTGCGGTGATAGACGACCTCTGACTCATATTGCGCAGTAACGCCGGCGAGGTATTTGCGCTCCGCCTCCGGGATTCCCAACTTCTCATACGTCTCTTTGATGGAATCCGGGACCATGTCCCAGTCCTTCGCCTGGCCCTCGGTTGGCTTGATGTAGTAGTAGATGTCGTCGAAGTCGATGGCCTGCAGCATGTCGCCACCGCCCCAGGTGGGCATCGGCTTCCGCAGGAACCGCTTGTAGGCCTTGAGCCGGAAGTCGAGCATCCACTCCGGCTCCTTCTTCATCTCCGACATCTGACGAATGATGTCCTCAGACAGGCCCTTCTGCGGCTTGAAGACGTAGTCCTCTTCATCGGCCCAGCCGAGCTGATAGCTGCCGAGATCGATGTCAACCGTTGTCATTGTTTGGCCCTTTCACGAGGAGAGAATCCATAATTAACACTATAGCGATAGTGCAATAAGTAGCGGCCGCCGCCGGGAGCATAACTGGGAAACCAGGGACGCCGTCGAGGCGGGGTATGGGAGTGGGGGAAGACCGGGTCCGCCCCGACGGATCATCCTTGGTACCTTTCTAACGTCGTAGCCCCGAGATTCGATCCCGGAACTGTCGCCCCATTGACCCTGCGGGGCCCAGCGTTGCCGTACCTTGGTTTCGGCGCCAACGGCAATACGGACGCCGTCTACCTCCTACCCTGGCCCCATGCCAGTGATCGTGATCGGCGCCGACACTCCAGAAGGGAACGCAATTCTCCCTGCGCTCCAGCCCGCCTCCGGCGAGATCCGGCTGTTTGTGTCCGATCCCGCTATCGGTGCCAAGCTACGTGCCTATGGAAAAGTGGCGGTGGGCGATGTCTCCGACGGCAGCCATGTTGGAGGAGCCGCGCTGAATGCGTTTTGTGCCGTAGCCATCGCCCATGCCGCCAGCGATCAGAGGGAGCGCAGCTTCGCCGACACCCCGGCAGCGGTTTTCGCCCAGTGGGCTGACGGTCTGCTGGATGCCGGGATCGGCCGGATCATTTTCGTGGCGACCACCGCCGACATCGCCGCAGCCGGCAAACTCCGAGAGGCGGCTCCCGAGTTTGTCGCTGTAGACGCCGGCCTACCAGCAAAGCAACTCGGTGCGGCCGTTGCCTCGCTGGAAGGCTCTCAGAAGATCTCGGGACACCACGGAGCCGGATAGGAGCGGAACATGTCGTCCAGCTTCATCAGGTCGCCGGCGTCGCCGTGGACCATCCCGACACGGGCCAGCGCCCTGGCGCTGCGCCCACCCAGGTAGATAGCACCAAGCGTGCTGACCGGCATAGCGACGTCGGGCTCGGCGGTGACCGGCTCGCAGGTCGCCATCCCCCCGTCGACCTGGAGACGATACGTTCCGTCGTTCCACTCACAGAAGGCGTCTTCGACCCGAATGGTCAAAGCCCCGTCGGCGGTGAAACGGCGGGCCTGAAGCGCCGCCGGCGCGTCGATCAAGCGCGTCCACAGCCCATCGAACGTCTTCGTCTCGACTGCACGACCGTCGCGCAACATGAACACCAGCGGGTCGTCGACCGGATTGTTCCAATACTTCACGATCGGAAACAGATCGATGCTGACTACGAAGTGCCATAGAGCCCGATAGGCCGCGTCCGTCACCGGCATCATGTCCCGGATATGGATTTCGCCCTCGGCGAGCTGCTCCCAACTGGCTTTTTGCCGATAGGAGACATAGCCGATGGGTTCTCCCCCGGCTTCTGCGACGGCGAAACGCATCGCACTGGCCCCACCGCGATGCTTCTCCGGGTCGGCGAAGTGCTTATGCGCCCACCACGCCTCACTGCGCTTGTACATCCCGGGCCGGGTTGGCTGAATGGCGGCGTAGATGCCGGGAAGCATCTTTCTGGCCTCATCGACAGCAACGAGACGTACGGTCACCCCGGCCTCGTTCCCGCCACGGCCGGCGTGGCGGGCATCGAGTTTGATGTCGTTGAGCGCAACCGATGCGCCGTACCCGAAGCGACTGTAGATGGGAAACTCGGACGCCCACAACGCACCGAGCGACTCACCTCGCTCACGAGCGCGACCGAAGTGCTCCCGCATCATGGCGGTCAGCGCTCCCTGCCGGGTGTGGGTAGGCCGGACGGTGATGACCGTCAGCCCGCTCGTTCGAACCTGCCGTCCGCCCGGAACTGCCATGTCGAACCCGAAGTCGCCGCCGGTGGCGACCACTTCGTCACCGTCGAAAACCGGAAACATCCGCTCCAGCTCGAACAGTGCGTCGAACCGTTCTGCATCATCTGCATCTTCGAGATCGATGTCGTAGCCAAAGGTAGAAGCGAGGGCGCGTCTAAATGCGGGCACCGCATCGGGTCGCAGAGGGCGAACCTCAATACTCATGGCCGCCACGCTATCAGCATCACCGTCATCTCGTGCCCCCCAGTGAATCTAGGCTCCCGTTGCTCGACCAGAGAAAGAACCAGCATGCACCCGATCCGAATCGCCGTACAGCTCCATCCCCAGCACGCCGACTACTCCGACATTCGCAATGCAGTCACCCAAGCCGAGGATCTCGGTGTCGACATCATCTACAACTGGGATCACTTCTATCCGCTCTACGGCGATCCGGACGGGAAGCACTTCGAGTGTTGGACGATGTTGGGCGCCTGGGCAGAACAGACCACCACGGCGGAAATCGGGGCACTCGTCACCTGCAACTCATATCGCAATCCGCAGCTCCTCGCCGATATGGCTCGCACGGTGGACCACATGTCGGATGGTCGGCTGATCCTCGGTATCGGCTCCGGGTGGTTTGAGCGCGACTACGTCGAGTTCGGATACGAGTTCGGCACGGCCGCCAGTCGCCTCAAGAACCTCGATCGTGATCTACCCATCATTCGGGAACGCTTCGGCAAGCTGAATCCACCTCCCACTCGCAAGATCCCGATCCTCATCGGCGGCGGTGGCGAGAAGGTAACCCTGCGTATCACCGCCGAGCACGCAGATATCTGGCACTACTTCGGCACTCCGGAGGCGATGGGCCGGAAGAGCGGAATCCTCGACGAGTGGTGTGCCAAGGTCGGTCGCAACCCCGAGGAGATCGAGCGATCAACCGGCATCGATCATGACAAGATCACCGGAGACCCGCTGGCGCTGGCAGCACAGTTCCACGGCCTCGGGTTCACCCAATTCACGTTTGGCTTTGGGGGACCGGACTACGACCTCGAGCCGGTGGTTGGTCCGTGGCTGCGATGGCGTGATGAGATGAATGCGTAGGAACGCTCCCGGCGCACGGTAAGTGTGACGAGGCCCGCACCGGCCAGCAGCAACAGCAAACCGACGACGGCGAAGCGAAGTAGATCGGCCCCGGTGCGGGGAAGCTCACCGATCGAAACTGCCACGGTGTCCGTGTTGTCGGTGAGGTCGGCCTCGACAACCGGCCCGTCTGAGTCGACGTTCGCCCGGTTCACGATGTTGCCCGACGCCGATGGCCCAATCTCGGTTGTGACAACAATGGTGGCTGAGGCGCCTGCCTCGAGATCCCCTGTCAACCAACACTGCACGGTCTGGTGGAGGTAGGTGCAGTCCCAACTGGAGCCGGCCACACCCACAACCGGCAGCGCAGCCGGAACCACGTCGGTGACCGAGATGGGGCCGAGTGCAGCGCCGGGTCCGTCGTTGCCGATAGTCAACACGTAGTCGAGATGCTCACCGATCTGATCGCCGCCGCTGACCGTCTTGGTGATCCACA
>JASJEG010000181.1 GCA_030064765.1 Acidimicrobiia bacterium
TGTCGTTTCCGGCCAGGCGACCGTCCCGCAAATCCCTGAAGGGGAGCTACTTCCGCCTCCGGGAATCGAGGTAGCTGAGAGGGTTGCAGTCACCTGGGATGGAACGACCTGTAACTATGACGGCCAACTGGCCGCTTTCACTGCCGATACGGCCATGCGGCTCGACTTCACCAATTCAACCTCGGGCGTAGCGGAGCTGGGGGTAATGCAACTCGAACCCGAGATGGCTCTGCAACTCGTCGTTCCCACCAAGCCCCAGAGCGATGCCTACGGTTTCGCCGTCCTGAGCCCGGGAAGCTACGAAGTGAGCTGTCTACCGAGCGGCCTCATGCCTTGGGAAAGGACGACCGCCGCAATACTGACTGCCGAGCCATGACAGTGGCTCACCAGCTGCGTCGCTGCCGTACTGCCTCGTAGAGCAGCAGTGCGGCTGACACGGAGGCGTTGAGGCTGTCCGATGAGCCCGCCATCGGGATTTGCGCAGGCGTCGCAACGCTATCCCATTCCGTACTGATACCGGTGTCCTCTGCTCCTACTAGGAGGGCGGTCGGGCCGGTCATGTCAATGCTCCACATCTCGATCGGTGCGGCCGGATAGCCTCCAACGACTTGCAGATTGCGGGCTTGCACCCAATCGATCGCCTCAGGTGCAGTCGCCATCGCCAAGGGAACCAGAAACAGCGCTCCCTGCGATGCCCGCACCACGTTCGGGTTGAACACATCGGTTGCAGAGTCGGCGATCACAACTGCATCCGCGCCGACTGCATCTGCGGTGCGCATCATCGCTCCGAGATTGCCCGGTTTCTCGACACGCTCGGCAATCAACACGAGCGGGTTCTCGCCGAGGATTATCTGGTCTAGCTCAGTGTTGAACTGGCGCGCCACCGCAATGATCCCAGGCGGATTCTGACGAACCGCCACCTTGCCCATTGGCTCCTCGGTCAGCTCCAAGACCCTCACCGACTCAGCCAGCCGGGGAGGGGTCCCGTCGAGCAACTGGCGACAGACGAGCAGCGTATCGATGGCAACCCCTGCAGCCACGGCTCGTTCCACCTCGCGCCTGCCTTCGATGAGAAAGAGCCCAGTCTCTGACCGCACCCGGGCCTTCTTCAGTTTGGCGAAAGACTTGACCCTGGGATTGGAGGGCGAGGAGATGTGCTCGGCTACCACCCGCTACCGCCGCCTCCTGAGAAGCCACCGCCACCTCCGAAGCCACCAAAGCCTCCACCGCCCCAGGAACCGCCCCACGACGAGCCGCCGCCCCAGGAGCCGGCGCCGCCGAAGCCGCCACCACCGCCCCACCACGAGTTGGAATCACGCGACCAGGAATCGTCGCGATAGACGGGCTCCCAGCCATAGGCCCCGCGGTGACCCTTGGTGATGATCCAGTGGTAGAACAACAACGTGTAGGGATCGAAGTAGCCAAGGCCGCGGGGGATGGGTTCGCCGCTCCAAGAATCCCGCTGGCGCCCGGTGCCATCGTGGGCCAGTTCGGGGGCGAACCGGTCGGCGTCGTCTATCGAGCTCCTACTGAGAGCCTGCCGCTGTGCCGCATAGGCCAGCGCAAACGCTCGCGGTCCGCGTGGATCGGAGGCGCCGAACGCAGCCGCCACGTCCGCATATGCGCCGACGAGGCCCAGTGCCGCCAGAGCCTGGCGGGCCTCGCTCCAGCGTCGTATGGCCTGGGCGGGTTCCAGCGAAATGGCTAGGACCGCAGCGATGGTCCTCCGCGTATCGCCCTTGACACCCGCCCCTGCGAGTTGGTCGGCGAGTGTGCGATAGACCTCTGGTCCGTCCTGGCGGCGGCGCAATAGTGCTGCCGTCAGCGATATTGGTATGCCCAGGCGATCGGCCTCGCTGCGGATCCGGCCGATCTCGCCCGGATGAGTCAGTCCGGCGAGCGCATATTCGACGGCAGTCTCGGCATCGATCCCGCGGCCGCGATTCGCCTCGTAGGCGGCGATGAAGTCATCGACATCCTCAGCGTCGTTGTTCATCAGCAGCAGCGCGGTGACCGCGGGAATGGATAGACCGTCACGACCGAGCATTGCCCCCTTTGTTTCCAGGGTCTGGCGCAAAGCCTCGTAGCGCCGGTACGACGCATCGACATCATCCGAGAGATCTGCCAGTGCTGCGGCCACCGCCGGACGAGTGGTCGATGATGGCAACTGCTTGTAGAGAGTCTCCATCTTGGCGGCCTTCTCGCGGGCTGTGGAGTACACCAGCTCGAGCTCGGCCAATGAATCGTGCAACGACTGACTGTGATCCATGGCCGGCCCGGCTTCAACGAGCCGCTCGCCGTCGTCCGTGAGGGTGGCGTATCCGAGTGCTGTCTTGATCGTGCGGTCCGTGATCGTGCGGCCCAGCCGCAGCCGCGCATTGGCAATACGATGGGGTCGCAGGCTGGCAATGATCCTGAGGAGCTCTTGCCGTTTCACCTCGAAAGCAGCTGCGTCATCGACGTCTACTTCCAGAGCGTCGCGTATCGCCGCTTGGAGAGCTCCTTCGAGAATGGGTTGCTCGTCAGAAACGCGGAGCTCGAGCGGCACATCGGTCTCAGCGACGAGCCGATCGCGATCGATTATCGCTACCAGCGACGCAGCCCAAGCAGCCTCCACCGCATCTGGGTCATGCGGCTCGACACCGGCTTGGATCCGCTCCAATGCAGCGAGCCCGGCCCGCGTGGCGACGACCGGCGGGGTACCTCGGTACTCGATCGAGTACTCGTCGAGTGTCGGCAGCTCGTGGCCGGCCGGATCGAGAGCATCGACGTCGCCATCCACCAGCTCGGTGCGTTCTTGTGAGATACGTTCCCGCCGGCGTTGCCGGGCCGCTACCAGACCCACCCCGCCGCCAACGAGACCGGCAGCGGCGAGGGCCCCGACGACCAGACCGGCCGGCGGGGAGGAGTCTTCGCTTGGAGTCACGTTGACGCCCGGCGTGCTCGGTGCGCCGCCGGCGGCGCCATCTTCGAGACCGGCGAGCGCTTGTTCGAGGCTGCCGACGATGGCAATGATGCCGGAGTCGAAGTCACCTCGCCCAAAGAACGAGTTCCCCGCCCCGGTAACTCGGGTGTAGTCGAGCGCTGGTACGCCGGGGCCGGCGGTCATCTCGGTCCGGCGATTGCCGATATCGATCAAGACGACGATGCCATCTTGCCGATCTGCATCTCCGACTCCCCATGCGTTCCCCAGATCCTGGGCAAACTCGAGTGGAGATCCGCTGGGGCTCTCGCTGACGGTGACCACGGCGATCTGGTTGCCGTAGCGACCGACGAGCGCGGCAATGGCCTCTTCGATAGCGGCATCATCTTCAACCACGTCAGCGTTGTCGGAGAACCAGCCGTCGCAGACCACACCTTGATAGGAGCCGCAGTTGTCGGGCTGCTCGGCCGGTTCCTGGGCAACAGCCACAGGTCCGGCAAGCAGCAAGGTCGGAGCGAACAGCAAGCAGAGGGCGAAGCGTCTCAACATGATCCCAACGCTAGCCGCTGGAGGGGGCTGTCACTCAGCTCGCAAGAAATCGAATGCGTGTCGAGCCAAGAGCGATTCATCGACCTCGACACCAATCCCGGGAGGGAGCGGTTTCTCCAGAAGGCCGTTGCGCAGCCGCCAGGGCGGGTGCACGAGGTCGGCTGCGAAGTAGAAGTCGGAAGCTGCGATATCGCCGACGATCGAGAACTCAGGCCGGCCGGCCAACGCGACACTGTGGGCGCGACCGATGCCGCTCTCGAGGAGACCGCCGAGCCGTGCTTGCAGGCCGTGCGCGTTGACTTCCTCGGCTAGCCGGAGAGTCGTAGCGGGGCCAAACCGCCCTACCTTGAGGGTGACGATGTCCGCGGCGCCGACTGCGGCTATCGCTGCGACCCCCTCCGTCGAGGCGGCAGATTCATCCAAGGCCAGCGGAGTGTCGGTCACGGCGCGTAGCCTGCGATGCCAATCGAGGTCCGTGGCGCGTCCGGGTTGTTCGAGGAACGCCAAGCCGAGCTGATCGATGGCCATCAGCTCATGTGGTTCACAGTCCGCCAGCGACTGGTTGGCATCGGCTGCAAAGGCCACCTCGGGGTACGCGGCGATCGTCGAGCGTATTAGTTCGATGTCGGTGCGGGCGTCGAGCTTCAGTTTCATGGACCGGTAGCCGCCGGCGGCCGCGGTGGCGATCGCGTCACTGTCGGGTTGATGGTTGTCGTCGAGTCCGATTGCCGCGCTGGCGGAAACGGGCTCGGTGGCTGCGAAGTGCTGCCACAGCGGCTGCCCATCCACCTTGGCGGCGAGATCGGTCAGGGCTTGCTCGCAGGCGGCCCGGGCCGGTCCGGTTGGGGTGGACGTGAGTGCGGCAGCCGGATTGCCGACGGCGGCTGCCAGCTGCGCCCACGTAGTGGCGAAGTCGTCGGTGTGTCCCGGCACCGGGGCCGCCTCGCCCCAGCCAGGAACACCGCCCGCCTCGATCTTGACTATCGCCAGCCGCCGAATCGCAACGTCGACGGTGGCGGACGCAAACGCCCGATGCATGGGCAGATCGACTGCCCACACCGTGATCCGATCGATCTGCAGCGCGCTGGTCCTCATCCGAGGAGCCAGGCTACCAATGCGGTAGCTCCTTACCGGTTGGCGTTGCGCAGCGAGAAGGTGCTCTTCACGATCTCGGTCTGGCTGGCGTTGACCTCGAACACGACACAGTTGGCGATGCGGTCATCGACCTCCTCCCAACCCTCCAGGGTCGGGGTAAAGGCGTCCAGGAACAGGACAGAGTCCGCATAGGGAACGCCGACGAAGCGCTCGAACTCATCCAAGCATTCGTCAATGGCTGCTTCGTACACTGCGTCGTCACCGGGATAGCCGGCCGAGACTGAGAACTCCGAGCTGACCGTACTCAGATCCACGAGGGCAAAGACCTCGAGGTCGTGCTCCTCGGTGCAATCGATGGGGTCGATCTCGTAGAAGATGTCGTCTTCGGGAGTGTTCAGGCAGTCGCCGACTGCGATCTGGTCAACGGTCTTGGATCCATCCAGAAAGCTGAACAGGGCGAAGCCACCGATTACGAGGACCACCACTATCCACAGCTTGCTTGCGATGCCCCCGCCGCTTCGCCTCACCTCGGTCGGTGCCGGGCCGGGGGCGCTGGCTTGCCAGTCGGAATCGGCTGCATCGCCAGGCGGAGGTGCCCACGAGTCCGAGCCCTCCGCGGGGAGGTCGAAGACCGGTGGGTCCGGCTCGAACGGGCCGCTCGGGGTCTCGCCCACTATGTCACCAAAACTGTCAGGAGCGTCATACGACGGGACTTCCGGTTCGAATGTGGGTTCCGGTTCGGCTACCGGCGGTGGGTAAGACTCGATCTTGAAGTCGGCCGGCTGCTCCGGCGGCGATGGTGATTCGCCGAGACCTTCGCGGGCCCTCCGCAGCAGCTCCTCGCTGGAGAGCGGTTGGTCGTCTCGGTTTTCGTCCACGGTCTACCCCTTGGAGTTGCCGGCAATCTGTCGGAGGTTATCGGTGGTTTCCACCGTCAACTGCAGCGAAATTAGCAGTGAAACGGCAGTAGTCCGGCGACCTTCGATACGCTGAGTTCGATTAGCGTTGCCGCCATGCCAACCAGGTCCTGGCCGCTCAGCGGCCCCCTAGATCTGCTGCAGACGCTGCGTTTCTCTTTGCCCGGAGTTGGTGCGTCGAGCCGGCGTGGCTCAGCAGCAGGTGCCTATGCGCACGACACTGCGGCCGGGCCGGCGAGTGTGGAGCTGACAGTATCGGGCGGGCGCCTCGAAGCAAAGAGCGTCGGGCCGGGAGCTGAGCTGGCACTCGATTCGGTGCCGCGAGTCATCGGTCTCGATGATGACCCGACGTTGTTCCCGACCGAACAGGGCCCGCTGCGCGATCTGCATTTGCGCAATCTTGGCTTGCGCTTAGGCAGCACGGGCCGGGTGTTCGACACGCTCCTCCCGACGATCCTGGGGCAGCGGGTCACTACGGAAGAGGCCGAACGCAGCTACCGGTTGCTGATTCGTTCGTTCGGGAAGCCGGCTCCTGGCGACTCAGGCCTCCAGATTCCGCCTGCAGCCGCCTCGCTTGCGTCACTGGTCTACGAGGACCTCCATACGTTCGGGATCGAACGTAGCCGGGCGCAATTGGTGATCGAGGCCGCGCGGCGTGCCGGTCGGCTCGAAGAGATCGTTGGGATGGGCCGGGACGACGCAGTTCGCCGGTTGCGGGCAGTGCGCGGAATCGGGCCCTGGACGGCCGGGTTGGTGATGGGTGCTGCCTGGGGAGACCGTGATGCGCTCCCGCGGGGGGACTTTCACATTCCGCACAGCGTCTCCTGGTTGCTTGCTGGAGAGCCCCGTGGGTCGGACGATCGAATGGAGGAACTGCTCGATCCTTACCGCCCCTATCGACGGCGGGCCATGATCCTGGTCAAACTCTCCGGGGTGCACGCGCCGCGCTATGGCCCGCGCAGCCCCAAGAGCACGATCAGTGGTTCCTAGTAGAGCTCGTAATACCCGGCAATCAACCGATCGCGCACGCCCCGCCAATCGTTGAGGCATTCGGCAACGATCTTCTCGACTTGCGCCGCATCTACCGCCCCAACCGCCTCGATGTGAACGGCTTCCGGGTTGGCGACCGGTCGTCCGATGGAGCTGAGAAGCCGAATGGTCGATTCCTCTATCGCAGTCTCGTTTTGGAGTCGCTGGGCGATGTCAAAACCTGCCGCATGGTAGGTCTTGCCAACGTGGGCGGCCGGGTTC
>JASJEG010000177.1 GCA_030064765.1 Acidimicrobiia bacterium
CGGCGGATGGAGTCAACGTGAGCCTGGTCGTCTTTCCCTTCAAGACCGAAAAGCCGGAGGTTGTGGTCAACAACATCGATACCGCAGCTTCCCACGAGCGGGTGGACGAGGTGCTTTGCGTCGGCGTCGAGGAGGAGGAGACCTATGCGGCAATCGCGGCGGCGGCTCCCCACGTCACGGCCGAAACGGGCACACCGGTCAACCTGATCCTCCAGGACCGAATCGGGTCGCTGCGCCCCGGCAAGGGCGACGGCATGAACACCGCGCTTCGGTACTTCCTCGACAGCAGTGACTCAGACCGGATTCACTTCTACGACTCCGACATCACGAGCTTCAATCAGAGCTGGATCACCAAAGCTGAGGAGTTCGCCGATCTGGGCTACGACGTGGTGCGCCACTACTTCCCGCGAGCGGCGACCGACGCGATGATCACGTGGTTCATAACCAGGGTTGGTTTTGCGGTGCTGTGGCCCCAATCCGAGCTGCCGTGGATCGAGCAGCCTCTGGGCGGGGAGTTGCTGATAACTCGAGATGTTGTCGCTGACTTAGTGGCCGATGAATCTGTGCAGGCGCAAAGTGACTGGGGAGTCGACACCCTCTACACCTTCCGGATGATCCAAAACGAGGCCAAGATGTTCGAGGCCTACATCCCGGAGGGGAAGGCACACAAGCTATACGGTCGGCTCACCGACCTGCGCACGATGCTCGTTGAGTGTTTCGCAGCCATCCAGTCTCTGAAGGACGAGACTGTCGATGGAACCACTTTGCACCGGGTACAACCACCCGATGTTGTCCCCAGTGCCATCTCGGAGAAGCTCGGCTACGACATCGAAGCCAGCATGAGTCTGCTGACAGAGCGCTGGACGCCACGACAAGAAGAGTTGGCAGCGCTATTTCCGGTGCCGATCCGGGACGGTCTGCTGGCAAACCAGCAGCGCCCGCGTTTCGGGTTCTTGGACGAGTCGGCCTGGTTCGAGTCCTACTCGATATTGCTGGCGGAGTTCGACAAGGATGATGACGACTGGCGGGAGCTGCTCTTCAAGCTGTGGATCATCCGGGTGCTCAACTACACGACCGCCGCAGCCGCCCGCGGCTATGCATACGGGATGCGCTATCTGCGCTCGATGGTGGAGCGCTATTTGCGCCAGGCGGCGCTGGCCAAATAGCCGGAATGCAGAGACGGCGGCCTGCGGGCCGCCGCCTCCGGTCTCGGTCACTCGAGTGGTCTATGGCATTGTGGTGGTGGTTATGGTCCCAGCAGTTGTGAACAGCACGGTCAGGCTTGGCTGGTAGGTGGACACACCGGTCGCTCCCCGTGCGCAAAGCGTGACTGTGTGGCTGCCGGCGCTCACCTCGGCGGCCCCGGTCAAGGATCCGCCCTGACGATCACTGCCACCCGGGGTAGTGATGTACCCATAGGCAACGGATGTCGTTGAATCGGGCACGTTCTTGCATGCAGTGTCATCGACCTGCAGCCACCACAGGGTTTGCTCTTGCGAACTGGCGAGGATGCTTGCCGTTGAGTTGATCAGAAAGAAGCCCGCCGCAGGTGCGTCGACGGTCAGCTCTGCGACCGAAGTGTTGGTGGCGCCGAGAGAGCTGGTAGCCAACCCGACGATGTCGTTTGCGAACACGGCGCTTTCGTAATACGCCGGATCCTCACCGCCGAGCTTGCCAGCATCGACAACTTGGTTGTCTGCCAGCCTGTGCATGAACGCCGCCATCTGGCCACGTGTTACCGACTTGTCCGGGCAGTAGTTGTCGTTGGTGGGTGGGTTGCATCCGAACGTGATGCCGGTTGATGCCATCCACTCGATATCGGCTTCGAACACCGATGTGTCGTCGTCCGTGAACGTCCCCCCGGCCGCGTACACGGCCACCGGGGCCAGTACAGCGATGAAGAGCAGACCCACCACAATCAATCCAACTCGCCGATAGTTACGGTGCATTCCGTCCCCTTCCCTACATGGGATGGCCCTACGTCATCCCCATAGCCAACAGCTTCCTGTAGTTGGCAACTGACGACAAGGCCTTTTGTTGGGAAGCCCGTCAGTTTCTTTGGGTACGGTTGTCAGCGAATCGCATCGCCGCGAGCAAGCACCTCGTCGAGGCCCGGCAGCGGGGTATGCAACAGCGATCGTGCGAGCGACGTGTCCATGGTGCAATCAAGAGGGCGCTCGACGTTGGGCGGGGTTGGGATCGACTCGACCCGGGTTGTCTCAACCCCGGCGAATTGCAGCAACTTGATTCCGAACTCGTAGCGGGAGACGGCTTGATCCCCTCCCAGATGGAGAAAACCGGTCTCGTCGCTGGCGGCTAGCTCGACCAATGCCGCAGCCAGGCTCTCCACCCAGATCGGGCACCGCAACTCGTCGGACCAGAGGCGAAGCGTTTCGCCACGTTTCACGGCGTCGATCATCCACTGAGCGGCGCGGGCTACCGTCGGGCGCCATCCATAGATCAGCGAGGAGCGGATGATGACCGCTTCCGCTGCGGCGGACGTCACCGCATCCTCCGCTTCGGCCTTGGTCTGGGCGTACTCGGTGAGCGGGGCGGGGCGATCCGTCTCGGAGTAGTTGCCTTTGGTGCCGTCGAACACGACATCCGTAGAAACGTGGACGAGCCGTGCGCCAACGGACGCCGCAGCCAGTGCCACGTTGCCGGACCCGGTCACGTTCACGCCCCGCAGGTCATCGCCTTGTCCTGGGTTGAGGGCGGCAGTGTGGACGATGGCCTGAGGTCGGATCTCTCCGACCAGGCTCTCTACGGCAGCACGATCCCGCACGTCGAGTTGCCGCCATGCGATACCGGTCTCAACAGCGCCGCTGGTGTGAAAGGTGGCGCTCACTTCCCAGCTGTCGAGAGCTACCCGGGCGACCCAGCCGCCCAGGTACCCGCTGCCTCCGGTGACGAGCATGCGTGGTTTCGTCATCGGGTCATCGTAGGTGAGCGTTACAACGTGCTCGTTGGCGTCGACTGATTGCGACGCATCGCAGTCGCAGTGTGACTAGACCTGGCGGGCACCCAGAAACGCCAGCACGTAGCCTGCGTAGGCGATGAGAGCGGCGATGATGGTGGTGCCGCCGGCGTCGAAGATGTTGCTGTCGATGTCGGCGACGAGCTCGACCACACCCGCGATCGCCAGGCCGTAGCCCATAGCTTTGGTAAAGGCCCCCATCGAGGTGATGGCGTCCTTGTCGATGCGGGGCATCACCACGACGAGTAAGGCCAGTACCACTGCCAGCGAGGTGACTCCGTACTCATCGGAGATCACATCGAAGATGAGCCACGAGGCGAGCACCGCCAGCGAACCCCACATGACGAGCGTTTCCCCGGATTGTCCTGCAAGCGGATTGCTGTTGCCGCTGCCGCTTTCTTCAGCCATAGGTTTCTCTCCCTCACTCTGTTGGGCCTGAACTTACACGGGAGATAGGAGCGACTGCGACCGTTCTTGATACAAGAAGGCAGTTATCAGCTGGATATCAGCCGCTTGACGGCCCCGCGGTGAGGCTCGATAGCCGGTTGACACCCCGGTCGGCCCGGCGCGACAGTGGGGGGTAGGCAGCGACCCGCAGGACGCCGCTTCCCTCCGTTCCTCCGGCGCTGCCGAGAGGAGGATTCATGGCAACCGACACCAAGTCTGCGTTGCTCACCGCCGTAGAGAAGACCGCCTACCGGGCGTCACTCCTGCTGCGGGCGGCCACCAAACCGGACAAGAACGCGATCGGCATCTGGAACGTGGGCGAGACCGCCAATCATCTGTCCCACTGCTACCCGGCGTTCATCGACGCATTCCACGGCACCTTCACGGCGGCCCCGGAGGACGTCGATGCCCACAACGCCGAAGTGCTCGCCGCCGACCCGGAACGAGACCTCGACGTCCTAGCCAACCGAATTGAGACCGGGATGCACGAGTATCTCGAGATCGCCGGCAAGTTCGATGAGGACGAGCTCGTCGATTTCTTCACCGGCATGCTGGTTCCCGCATCGGGCGTGACTGCGACGTTGCTCGGGGAGGCGCTGGTACATGGCTACGACATCGCCAAGGCCGAGGGATTGCCCTGGGCGATCGAGCCGGACCATGCCATTCTGACCATGGAAGGCCTGGTGCCGGTGATGGTGCACTTCGTCGATGAGAAAGCCGCCGCCGGTCTCGAAGCGGGCTTCGAAATCCGGCTGCGGGGTGGTGGCACCAGCTACTGGTACTTCGAAGACGGAAGGCTCACTATCGAGTCGTCGCCGATCCTGCCCGTTGATTGTCACATCTCGGCGGAGCCGGTCACTTTCATGCTGATGGCGTACAAACGAATCGGTCCCGCAATGCCGACATTGACGGGCAAGGTGCGGGCCTGGGGACGCAAGCCGTGGCTGGCTACCCGACTGAGCAGTGTGTTCAAGACCTGACCGCTGCGGTTGAGGCTGCCAGCAACGGGGCGAGCCGTCGCCACCGCCGTTGCCGGTAGCGGTAGAACACCCGGGCGAAGGCTGCGACTGCCGGTGTGAGGATTCCGGCTTCGATGTCGATGCGATCCTCGTACCGACAGGTGTGCTCGGTTAGGGGCTCGACTATGACGTAGTGGCGCCAGGTGCGAACCGGTCCGCCGCCTTCTTCAGTGAGCAGGGTCATGGTGGCGTCGTCGATGCTCACGACTTCGATGGTGTGGCGGGAGAAGGGGATCGCCCGGAAGAGGAACGCCCAGCCGACGGTCTTGTCGCCGACCTTCCAAGGACCGGGATGCTTCTCGGCAGCCGGGTAGCGCAGCATGGCGCCGGCGACGTGGACAAACGTCTCCGGCTTCTGCGCGGTCGCCCAGACGGTGGCCGCGGAGGCTCGAAGGGTGGTGTGGACGGTTATTGACTTCATACCACCAATATGCGAGTATTGCTCGTGTTTGTCAACTCGCAAATAGACCACCGGGCCGAGCCTCGAAAACGCCCGGCGCAACGGCGCTCCCGGGAGATGGTGGACCGTATCCTGGAAGCGGCAGCTCGCATTTTCGTGGAGCAGGGTTATCACGAAACGACTACGAATCACGTCGCCGAAGCGGCAGGAGTCTCGGTCGGGTCGCTATATCAATACTTCCCCAACAAGGATGCCTTATTGGTGGGGCTGGCAGAGCGGCACGTTGCGGAGGCCGTTGTGGGGCTCGGTGCCGTGGCAGGCGAACTGCGGGCCGCTGCGCCGGGGGTGGAGGCAACCTGCAGGGCGTTCGTGACGGCGGCCGTGGCCGTCAACCAACCGGATCAACTCCACCACATCCTGTGGACGGCTCCCCGCACCGCGGCCCTGCAGGAAACGCTGCATGAACTCGATCGTCTCCTCATGGAGGAGGTGTCGTGGCATCTGCAGCGCTTCGGGCACCCGGCCGACCTGGCACCGCTACGTGCCGCCCTGCTGGTGACATCAGTGAGTGCCGTAATCCACGAGCATCCGCAAGGTGACGTCAGAGACGAGGAACTGGTTCGCTTCTGCGTTGCCTACGTGAACAACCGATGAGGTGTGCCGGTCTCAGCTTCCGAACAGACGAGAGCGGACTTCTTTGCAGGTGGGGCACACGGGATAGCGGTCGGGGTCCCGGTTGGGTATCCACTTCTTACCGCACAAGGCGATAACAGGTACACCTTCCACGTTGCTGCGTACGATGTCGGCCTTGCGCACGTAGTGGGCGAAGCGGTCGTGCTCGCCGTCGCCGGTATCGATGCGCAGATCCTGGTCTTCCTCGACGACGATCGCCGGCTTGATCTCGACCTCGGCGGCGTAGTGGGGCGGCCTCATGGTCATGAGTATGCCTGATTCACGCCGGGTTGTCCTGTCCAGCCTGGACGAAGATGGGTTGCCGGCTCGCAGTGTGGATACGTCACCACGGCGCTATCCGGCGAGAAGTGACTTCGCCCAGTCGATGGCATCCGCCTCGCTGTGGAACATCTCGACAGGCCGGGTTGGCTCGCTGAAGCGCTCGAAGAGCCCCGCCAGCTTCTCGCTGAAGCCCCTGTCGGTGAGTAGCGCAGTACCGATCTCGACCCCACCGGCCCCTTCCTTGAAGGCATCTCGAGCTTGGCGGTCGGCAAAGGCCACCCCTCTCATGTCAACGACGACAACCGCCGGTTCGCCGCCTGCCAGCTCCTCCGTGACCTGCTTGACGATGTGGGCGTCCGCCGCTTTGATCGACACACCCTCGGTGATTCGATGCATGATCACGCCCGGCGCAATGATCTGCATCTCACCGACCGGCGTTCGCATCGCTCGTTCCATGGCTCCAACCTTGCGGACCTTCAGCGGTTTGCGGCCTCTCCGAACCGCAAACGTCCAAGAGAAGCCGTGACTGTAACACTGCGTGGTCTGGGGCGACACCATCTTGTTGGACATGTTGCTGGCAACCACGAGTGCTGAGCCCTGCAGTATGAACGGCCAGGCCGACGGCCGCCAACTCCCGTAGGCTTCTGAGTTGAGGAGGTGCGAGATGAAGTTCGGGTTGTACTTGCCTCATTGGACCGGCGCTTTCGCCGGAGACGATCCTCGCTGGCGTGACGTGTTGGACACCGCCAAGGCAGCCGAACAGGCCGGCCTCGATTCCCTGTGGGTCATCGGCCATCACTATGTGCCGTTCGGACACGGCGTGGCGTGGAGTTTGTGGGATCCGTGGTCGCTGCTGGCCGGGCTTGCTGCGGCGACTGAGCGGATTGAACTGGGCCCGCTCGT
>JASJEG010000178.1 GCA_030064765.1 Acidimicrobiia bacterium
GTCGAGAACGATGCTGCCAGGAGTCTGTACGAGCGTCGTGGAATGACCATCGAAGCCACCTCGCCTTCCGGGCTGTTGCGGAGCGACCGGGTGCATCGTATGACCAAAGCCCTCTGAGTGTCACCCTTGAGAGCGGGCATGTGAGTCTCGGTTGCGTTTGCTGAGCGGACCTGCGGCAAGAAGCAAACCTGATTCGCCACCAAGAACCGAACGCATAGCGGCACATATGCGCTACCTGATGGCTTGCGGACTGCAACCCGGCTCCAGGTGACTAGATGTGATTCGACGGACTGGTTGACACGACCGGTTCGCAAGACGCCTGCTCAGGCGTACTGGATGGACTCAACGTCACCAGACGTGACGGGATCTGTGTGACTACGGATCGGAAGGATGGGGCCTGCCGCAAGCGGCAGGTGCGAGTTCTCCCGGGCGTACTGAAACCCCCTGCGCTGCAGGGGCTTCAGTCGTTTTGGCGTCGCAAACCGGAACATATTCCGTTCTGCGACGCCAGAATCGTTAATTGGGTTGTTCGACGCTCTCTGTTCGGTCGCGCAGGTCCTGGATGGCGTGGGGGAGATGGTCGAGCGCTTTGGTGCTCTGTGCCACGAGCACGATCTCGGTGGCTCCGGCGGCTGTCAGGGTCGCGGCGGTCTGGTGAAGTTGGTCGGGTCCGCCGATGGCGCTTGCGGTCTGGATGTCGCTGAGGTTGAGCTGGTCAGGTTTCCTGTTGGGAGCAACGGTGCGTGCGATGTCGGTGCGGGCTTGAATCTCGGTCAGGTGTCGGTTCAGCTCCGACTCCAGGCGGTGGGGTTCGGGGTTGTCGTAGGCGACGTACGCAACCAGGGGCTGGTTGGGCCGGAGCTGTCCGCGGACCTGTTCGATGACGGTTGGGCTGGTCCATTCTGCGGTGATCATTCCGTCGGCGGCACGACCGGCGTAGCGGATGGTCGCTGGTCCTCTCGCACCGATGTAGATGGGCGGCGGGGAGCCTGGGGGGTGGCGAAGTGCGACATCGGTCAGAGTGATGTACTGGTCTTGTGTGGTGACCGTCTGGCCGGCGAGGAGCGCAGAAATGGCTTGGTGGGTCTCCCTGAGTCTCGTGAGTGGACTGTCGACGGCTTCTCCCAGCTGGTGCATCCAGTGTTGGACTCCGTGTCCGAGCCCGGCGATAAAGCGGTTTGGGAAGGCCTCTGCGAGCGTCGAGAACTCCATCGCCGCGCTCGCCGGGTGTCGGAAAGCGACGGGCGTGATCCCGAGCGCGACTGTGGCCTTGCGAGTCGATGCCAACGCGATCGCAGCTTGCGCCAGTCCGCCGTTGAATCCGAGGTCGTCCCACACCCAGAGGGAATCTGCCGCAGGATCGAGGGTTTGCGCGACGTGGGCGATCTTGTGCGGTGGAAGGTCGGCGGGCAGGACTGCACCGATCCGTACCATCAGCCGAGCACCTTATGGAAGGCGGCGATAGCTTGGTCTAGTGCGGTGTCACACGATGAAGTACACATGCTGTGATCCTATCCGCACATATCGGGAGGTATTCGCTGCCTGAAGGGTTTGCGACTGCAACCGAACTGCAACCCAATTCCAGGTGACTGGACGTGATCAGATGGACTGGGTGACACGACGGTCATCGTTTTGGCCAACCAGAGCGGACTAGACGGACTGAACGACACCAGATGTGACGGCAGCTGTGTGACTACGGATCAGAAGGATGGCGCCTGCCGCAAGCGGCAGGTGCGAGTTCTCCCGGGCGTGCTGAGAGACCCCCTGCGATCCAGGGGGTCTTCCTGTTCTGCGACGAAACTCCCTGCATGTGCGCAGAGGGCGCTCTGGTAGCTTGCGGACACCTGGCCGGAGACGGAGGAGTAAGCCCATGAGTCACCCGAATGCCTACGAGACCACCAACCGTACCGTAGAAACCCGCCTCGGCACGCTGGAGTACGTAGGGGGTTTCCCCACACCAGAAACCGTGCAGAAGGCCTACGACCAGCTCGACGTGCAGCGGGCGACCCAGGTGTACCTGGAGTTCATGCCGTTCATGTCGCAACAGGCGATCTTCGACAGCCACGAGCGCGAGTCGGGAATGGGCCCGAACAGCGACATCGGCGTCTACGACTACCAGTCCCGGGGCAAGGTCAACGCGGTTGGACTCACATACAACACCGAGAGCATCTACTGCTCCGCCTACCTCGACGTTGCCGCCGGCCCGGTGGTGATCGAGACGCCACCGAACATCCTCGGCGTGATCGACGACGGCTGGATGCGGTACGTCACCGATCTCGGTAATGCCGGGCCTGATCGAGGCCAAGGCGGTACGTTCGTCATCGCCCACGTCGATGACACCTCTGATCTTCCAGACGACGCCTTCATCTTCCGGACGACCACCTACAGGAATTGGGTGATGGCTCGTGCGTTCGTCTCTGACACCGGTGAGGGAGAGAGCGCCCTGAGCTGGTACCGGCAGAACTTCCGTATCTACCCGCTGGGTAGCGGCCCCGATCCCGACGCCAACTATGTCGCCTTCTCTCAACAGCACCTCATAACGACCCACGCTCGTGATTTCACCTACTTCGAACGTCTCGCCGAAGTGGTGCAGTACGAGCCAGCCGAGGCATTCACTCCATACGAACTCGGTCTTCTCAAGGCAATCGGCATCGAGAAGGGTCGACCCTTCGCCCCCGATGAGCGAATGCGGGCGTTGCTCGCTGAAGGGATCGAGATCGGCGACGCCATTGCGAAGTCGAATGCCTATGCCAACCGGCTCGAGGGAGTGCGCCGTTACTCTGATCGCAAGTACGAGCATCTATTCCTCGGCGGCCGTCACGACTTCAAGGACGGGGACGCGCTGTGGCTCGATGCTCGGCTTCTGTTCCACTACGAGGCCATCGTCGTCACACCAGCTATGGCGATCGAGCGGGTTGGGGTCGGCTCGCAGTACTTAGCCTGCTACCGCGACTCCGCCGGCGAATTCCTCATGGGGGAGCACAACTACAAGCTGCATCTGCCACCTGACATCCCCGCCGCCAACTTCTGGTCCGTCACCGTCTATCACCCGGAGACCCGGTCTCTCTTGGCGAACGGTCAGGAGAAGCCTTCGCTGAGCAGTTATGACGAGCTGCGGTGGAACGACGACGGATCCGTCGACCTCTACTTCGGACAGGAGCCACCCGACGGCTACGCGACCAACTGGGTCAAGACACTCCCGCACCAGGGATGGGAAATCTTGCTTCGCCTCTACGGACCGCTTGAGAGCTACTTCGATGGAACGTGGAAGCCGGACGACTTTGTCCGGCTCCCCTGAGCGTGCAATGAGGCTTCTCAACCGACGCCAGATGTAAGGAAGTCTGCTGAACAGCCCGCGTCTTCTACCCGATCTTCTACCCAACGGAGCATGATCAGGATGGCCCGGATGGGACAGGAAGGACAGCCGCTGGCCGAGAAGACCAATGGAACGGGACTCCGTGGGACAGAACGTGACGTGGTGGTGCGGGAGGCAGCGAACTACGGATCAGAAGGTTGGGGATTCGAGTTCTCCCGGGCGTGCTGATGAGACCCCCTGCATTGGGGGGGGCGTTGTTTGGTGGTGCTGGCGCGCCGCTTCTCGAGCTCGAACTGCAACCCGCCGGGGTTCTGAGTGACGGATGCAGCGCATACTGCCGGCTACAGGCGCTTCGGGCCTAAGGTTCATCGGGTGACCGATTTCGCGGAGCCCCTTGGCCCTCCCCGCAAGTTACCCCTAGGACTGCTCGGGGCCGTCGCTGCTATTGCTGTTCTGCTTGGTGGCTGCGGGGGCGATCCCGAGTCCTCGTTCCAAACGACGGTCGAGGTACACAGCGACCTCACGGCGATCTTCACCCAGGAACTCGGCGAAGAGGAGACCTCCGTGACGGCATCACTCAGCAACCGTGGTGGGCGATGCGACGGCTTGTTCGGTTCGAGCAACAACAAGGCGTTGGAGCTGCACTCGACATGGAGCCCGGACCAGGACCCGACAAATGTGGATGCCGCCATTGAGGCTGCCCACCGCTACCTCGAAGAGCGGGACGGCGCCGAGGGGCTGCGCACCGACGCTGAAGGGAACACGATCTTCGCTAGCGCCGACACCGCCGGCATCAGCTTCACGCCATATGAGACTTCGGGCGGTGGTTCACCCGATGGAGCGTTCATCCAGAGCTTCAGTACCGTCTGCGCCGATCCCGAGACCATCGATCTCGCCGACTGGGAGGACAGCGTCGGAGACACGGACTCCTAACTGCGAACACGAAGCAGATAGGTGTGCAAGGCCAATAAAGGCACCCGTTCCCAGCAACCACCGTCCAGAGCGACACATGTGCGCTACCTCAAGGGTTGCCTACTGCAACCGAGCTACAACCCAACTCCACGTGACTGGACGTGACTCGATGGACTGATTAACACGACGGTCCCCCGAATCGCCTACTCAGATGCACTGAATGGACTGAACGACACCAGATGCGAGGGTGGCTGTGTGACTACGGATCGGAATGATGGGGCCTGCCGCAAGCGGCAGGTGCGAGTTTCCCGGGCGTGCCAACGAAGCCCCCGCTAGTGCGGGGGCTTCACTGCGTGACGGTCCTTCTGCGTCGCTCCTCGAGATCGAACCGCAACCGTAGGGGCGGTGAGGGGGAGCGCGTAGCGCATAGTGCCGGACATGGCCGGGCGTGGTGCTGCCGGGGTATGGTCATCGTGTGGAACCTGCCGATCTCGTAGACGGATTCTTCGAGCAGCACTCCGTTTCGGATCCTGCCGAGCGTGCTCGGATTCTCGAAGCAGTCGTCTCGGACGGTGCCGAGTTCTTCGGCCTCCAGGTTCATCTTGCCGGTCGCGAACAGATCCAGGCCGGACCGATTGGCACCAGCCGCTTGGTTCGCACTTCACGGGTTCAGCAACGGGGCCCGTGGCTTCGCTGGGAGTGGGAGTACCGGAAGCCCACCGGCGATCCGGAGCGTGCACCCGACGGCTCTACATATGGCGGTACGGGCATCGGTCGGATAGCTGAGGATGGTCGGCTGGATCTCATAGTCCCATTCTTGGGAATCCGCCCATGACTGCGCGCATCGGTGGCCCTTGAAGGTGGCCAGGGTTGTCGTCATGTGGGTTGTGTAGAGGAGGGCATGAGTATGGGTCAAGTGCGAGCGATCGTCACCTATCGGCTAACCGGGGATATTCGGACGGCCAAGGATGTGATGAGGAGGGCAGCGGCGTACACGAGCGCGCACTTCGGTGACCGACTCATCTTCGATCCGTTTGTCAACGAGGCCACCCGAAAGGTCATCTGGGTCAATACCGCTGTAGATGAGGACACCCTTGTTGAGTGGGAAGCAGACATGGGGGACAAGACAGGACTCCGAGTTGAGGCTAGAAGTGTGTTGGAGCCGGTCAGCATGGACATATTGGACCCGATCACGGACCCCCGTCTGGAACATCTCCGAGAAGCCGGGACGATGATGACATCAATGCTCGCCTGAACGTTCTAGACCGCCCAAGCGGTCAGACTTCATCGAGACCTATGGGTTGGTCGCCCAGGACGCCGAGTTGTCGCAAGCCCGACCCGGTGTCCACGATCTCCCACAGCTCGCAGATCCGTCCGCCCTTCACATGCGCGAAGAGGGCCTGGTCGACCTCGACGCGCCTACCGGTTGGAGCAATCCCGAGGAAGGTCCCGGTGTGCACGCCGGTCACGAGCACACGGCACGCGACAACGCCAGATCCGTCGACGACATCGACCACATGGTGACGCAGCTGAGAGAGTCCCTGATGAGCGGTTCTCCACGTCGACGCCTGGGCATCGACCCCAATCAGTGTCGAGCCTCCTGCAGTGTGCGTAACGATGTCAGGTGTCAAGACATCACGCAACGCCTCGTATGCCTCGCCGTCGCCAGCCTCCAGGTAGGCGACAAGCAGAGAAGCATGGTCCACGGCCATGCATCGAGCCTACCAACCTGCCCATATCGGCACAGTGTGACTACGGATCAGAAGGATGGGGCCCGCCGCCAGCGGCAGGTGCGAGTTTTCCCGGGCGTGCGGAAACCCTCTGCGTTGCCGGGGGGTTTCTTGCATTGCGGTGGGCTTGGATGGGCTTGTGATCGGAGTGGCGCCGACTCCTTTTGCTCTCTTGCCGAGGTGGAACCGCCGCCCCTCATCCTCCTGTGAACCAGTCTCGGGTGATGCTGTCTCCGCCTAGAGGCCCGCAGGGAGGACGTGGCAGCGCTGACTGTAGGCTGCCTGTCGTATGGACGCAGTGATACGGCCGGCAAGGCGTGACTTTGAGGACGGAGAGCAGTTTGCCCGGTACTTCGACGTTGCTGCGCACGGTCTGATGCGGTGGATGATCGGCAAACGGTTTGTCACAGTCATCGGGAAAGCCTTCCTCGAACCCGGGCACGACCTCTCTCATGAGCATGTGTGGTTTGCGGAGTCCGACGGCGTGATCGCAGGCATGGTGAGCGGGTACTCCGCCGAAGACCACCAGCGTTCGAAGGCCGGGCCGATGTTTCGTGCGGCTGGGGTTCGGGCCATCCGGGTTGCTGGGGCTTGGACACTCGCCCGGCCCCTCTTCGCCTTCATGGACCGGGTACCCGAGGGAGACTGGTATCTCCAAGGTGTGGCTGTCGATGAGGCGTTTCGCGGGGCAGGGATCGGGTCCCTGCTACTCGATCATGCCGAAGAAGTAGCTGCCACA
>JASJEG010000179.1 GCA_030064765.1 Acidimicrobiia bacterium
CGGCCACCAGTGCACCCGATTCCAATCGTCAGGTATGCCTTGCCCTCCGCCTCGTAGCGGGGCAGCAGGAACCGCAACATCTCCAGAGTCTTCGCAATGAACTCCTGCGCGTCGTCGGCAGAGAGCACGTGATCACGGACGGGAGTGTCGTGGCCGCTCAAAGGGCGCAGCTCTGCAATCCAGTGCGGATTGGGCAAGAAGCGAACGTCGAACAAGACATCAACGACGCGTGGCGTACCCCGTTTGAAGCCAAAGGAAATCACGTCGACCCGCATACGGCGCTCCGGAGCAGTTGCCTCAAAGGCCTCGCTGACTTTGTCGCGGAGCTCGTGAACGTTGAGCTCGGTGGTATCGATGATCACGTCGGCTAGCCCGCGGATTTCTGAGAAGGCCTCCCGCTCGGCGGCGATACGCTCGGCCAAAGTACCTTCATCCATTGGATGGCGACGCCGCGTCTCCTCGAATCGTCTTTCGAGCGCAGCGTTCTCAGCGTCCATGAACAGGACAGAGGTGCGCACCCCTCGCTGGAGGAGGCTCTTCAGTGCAGCATCGAGAGCCTCGTAGGTCACGCCACCCCGGGTGTCGACCACGACCGCGATCCGATCGCGGCGGCCCTCCGGAATGCCAACCTGGTCGATGAGGAACTTGATCATCTCGACGGGAAGGTTGTCGACTACGAAATACCCCATGTCCTCCATGACGTTGGCAGCCTGAGATCGACCGGCGCCGGACATGCCCGTGATGATGACTGCTCGTGACTGCTTCACTGTCCGCGTCCTCCATCCGTGCTACCCAACGCTGCCATGACGTCAGTGGCAACTCGTGCTGGGACTACCTCTGCGATCTCGTCGAAAGTAGCGTTGCGGAGTCGCTTCAGCGAGCCAAATCTCCGCAAGAGTTGTCGTTTGCGCTTCTCTCCCACTCCGGGAACGCCATCGAGGATCGAGTCGACCATGCGTTTGCTACGAAGGCGTCTGTGATATGTCACTGCAAAGCGGTGCGCCTCGTCGCGTACGCTCTGCAGCAGGTAGAGCGCGTCCTCACCACGCGGGATCACCAGCGGTTCGCCTCTACCGGGCTGGTAGACCTCCTCGAGTCGTTTCGCCAGCCCGGCTACCGGGATGTCAAGCTGGAACTCATCCAGGACCTTGACGGCTCGACCGAGCTGACCGGCTCCGCCGTCAATGACGACAAGCGACGGGGCATAGGCGAACTTACCGCGGTCTTCGACGGGTCGGTCGCGGTCGACAACGTAGGCTGCAAAGCGACGGCGCAGCACCTCCTCCATCGCGGCAAAGTCGTCCTGGCCGGTGAGTCCCTTGATCTTGAATCGCCGATACTCCGACTTCTTTGGAAGGCCATCCTCGAACACGACCATCGATCCAACCGTATCGGACCCTTGGATGGTCGAGATGTCGTAACACTCGATCCTGAGCGGTGCCGTATCCAGACCAAGGTGCTCCTGCAGACTCCGCAGTGCCCTGGCACGGGCGTTGTGGTCCGACGCCCGCTTGAGACGGTGGCGGGCGAACTCTTCCCGAGCGTTGGCCTGTGCCGTATCGAGCAAGCGTCGCTTTGTCCCCCGCGCCGGAACTCGCAGTTCGACGCCAGAGCTGCGTCGCCAAGTCAGCCACTCCGCCCAGAGGTCAGGATCCGAAGGAGCTTCGCTCAGCAGAACCAGCCGCGGCGGCCTTTCGGCGCCGTACGTCTGTCCGAGCACAATCTCGATCAGCTGTCCGGGCGCGACGTCTTCGACTTTGTCGAGCACGCTGGCCTTGCGCCCGGTCAGTCTCCCCCTGGTCACGTTGAGTACCACCACGGCAGCCTCGAGATCGTCATCCTCGATCGCGATCAGGTCGAAGGTCTCCGGTCGGCTCGAGACCAGCTCCTGGCGCTGCAGGGCCTTCTCCACTGAGGCAAGCTGGTCGCGCAAACGTGCGGCGTGTTCGTATTCCATCCGGTCTGCCGCGCCCTGCATTTCCGACCTGAGATATGCGGTGAGATCGGCTCGATCGCCGTCCAGAAAAGCGGCCAAGCCGTCGACGGCAGCCGCGTATGTCTCTGTGTCGACCTCTCCCACGCACGGTCCTGCGCAGCGCTCGATGTGAAACAGCAGGCACGGTCTTCCCAGCGACTCATGACTCTTGAATTTCGAATCGGTACACGACCTAATCGGGAAGGTGCGGAGCAACAGATCTCTCGTCTGGCGGATTGCGTAGGCATGGGCGTACGGGCCGAAGTACTGCACACCCTTGCGACGCTTGCCGCGCATCACCATGACACGGGGCCACTCCTGATAGCGCGTTATGGCCAAGTAGGGGAAGCTCTTGTCGTCGCGCAGCTTGATATTGAATCGCGGTTGATGCTTCTGGACGAGCGTGTACTCGAGCATCAGGGCGTCTACCTCGCCGTCGGTGACGATCCAGTCGAGCCTCTCGGCTTCGCTGACCATGAAGCGGGTTCGAGCCGGCAGCTCTTCCGCGAAGTAGTTGGCGATTCGCTTCCGGAGCGACTTGGCCTTGCCGATGTAAAGAACGCGATCGTCGGCACCGTAGAACAGATAGACCCCGGGACCGTCTGGGAGCGAAGCTGCTGGTGGCCGTTGCATCATCGCCTCGATGGTACGCCACCACCGGCGTCTCAGACGCGATCTGCCGAGCCCACCGGGGGCTCGGCAGAGGTGTGTTCGGTCGCACGCCGAACGCAGCTGATTTGAAACACTTATCCCTGGCCCGGGACGCTCCCTCGTCGGTGTTCGTTCGCTACGAGGCCGCAGCCAAAAGCCTGCGGCTGGCGTCCAGAATCGCGTCGAGGTTCGACTGCTGGTCTAGCTCCACATATGCATGCTCGCGCACACGATGCAGATCCTCGATGGTCATCCACTCGGGCGGGGTCTCGTATACGTCCAGCTCAGGGAGCTCTGCGGTGACCTCGGCGGCCGTGTCCGCCTTCACAAACGCCCACGCGGCTCCTGTGCCGTACTCGTATGCGACAAAGAACCCGTCCATCTTTCCTCCGTTGTTCAACAGGAGGTCATCGGCCGACACCACCACCACCTTGAGTATTCATGTTGGGCACTACCAGTAGTGGGCTAGTCGAGGCGTAGCCAACGAACACCGAGCAGCCGGGGCATCTGCTCCTGGCCGATGTAGCCGGGCACCGCCTCGATGGCGGCCGGGGAGAAGCCGCGTTCGACGAACCTGTCGAGAGACCAACCCACCGCGGCAGCTGCATTCAGGACATCGCCAAGAGGCCTGTGGTGGAAGACGATCTCGCTCTCACCGGCCGGCATAGTCACCGGAGCCTGCTCGAAGTAGTTGCCCCAGCTCCACAGAATCTCGCCGTCCGTGTGGTCCATGACGGGGCCGGCTGTCGCCGGCGTAAACGCCGGGTGGTTCATTACCACGATGAGGCTGCCCCCAGGACGAACAACCCGGGCCGCGCTGGCAAAGAGATCCAGGCCGGGAAGGTGCTCGAGCACCAGAACTGCGTAGGCCAAGTCGATCGTCGCAGGGCGGAGCCAGTCCAAGGAGGGAAGACGTGCACATACGACCGGCCCGGCGTGCCGAGCATGGCGAAGCAGCCGCAACGAGACATCCGTGCCAACCGCTTCTTCCCCGTGGCTCCGCATCACCTGTCCCTCGCCGCAACCCAGGTCGAGCCTCCTGCCGGGCGTGTTCCCTATCAGCTCCTCAACGAGGGGCAACACGTCGAGGTCGTAGACGGGATCGTTGCCAACCTCCTCCAGCCACCACGTTGCGTGCTCGGACCAATCAGCCACTTCGGGTCGTTTCCTGTCCGGTGGGTTTGGGAGCACGAGCTGCCTGACAGGCCACTACGCCGAGACCAGAAGCTCGCGCAGAAACTTCCCGGTGTAAGACTCCGGCACAGCGATCACATCCTCGGGAGTACCCGAAGCAACGACACGCCCCCCATCCTCGCCCCCCTCGGGGCCGAGGTCGATGATCCAGTCGGCCGTCTTGACGACGTCCAGGTTGTGCTCGATCACTACCACCGTGTTGCCGGCATCCACCAGGCGGTGCAGCACGCCGAGCAGCTTGCGAACGTCCTCGAAATGGAGTCCGGTGGTCGGCTCGTCGAGAATGTAGAAGGTCCGGCCGGTGGAGCGTTTGCCGAGTTCTGCGGCCAACTTGACACGCTGGGCTTCTCCACCCGACAGGGTCGGTGCCGGTTGCCCGAGCCTGATGTATCCGAGTCCAACGTCATAGAGCGTTTCCAGCACTCGTGCGATGCGCGGCTGATTCTCGAAGAAGTGCAGCGCCTCCTCGACCGACATCTCGAGTACATCTGCAATCGAATGACCCTTGAAGCCGATCTGCAGCGTGTCTCGGTTGTAGCGGCGCCCCCGGCAGACCTCGCAAGGTATGTAGACGTCGGGTAGGAAGTGCATCTCGATGCGGATAGTTCCGTCGCCCTTGCAGGTCTCGCACCGCCCCCCAGCCACGTTGAAGGAGAACCGGCCCGGCTTGTAGCCCCGCATACGCGCATCCGGCGTAGCAGCAAACAGCTCTCGGATGCGATCGAAGACTTTGGTGTAGGTGGCCGCGTTGGAACGAGGCGTCCTGCCGATTGGTGATTGATCGATGTTGATCACCTTGTCGACCTGATCCACGCCGACAAGCCGGCGGTGCTTCCCAGGCAGCGCGTGCGACCCGTGCAACTCGTGATGGAGTCCCTTCGAGAGAATCTCCTGAACCAGTGAGGACTTGCCGCTTCCGGAGACTCCGGTGACGACGGTCATCTTGCCTAGCGGGAACTCGACAGCGATGTCCTGCAGATTGTTCTCCGCAGCACCTTCTACGACGATCCCCTCCCCGGTGCCAATGCGACGAACTGCCGGCACCTCGATCGTGCGGCGGCGGGCGAGATAGTCACCGGTAATCGATTGGCTGGACTCCATGATGGTCCCGATATCGCCGGCTGCGACGATCTTGCCCCCGTGAGCGCCTGCGCCGGGACCAATGTCGACAATGTGGTCGGCAATGCGGATCGTCTCCTCGTCGTGCTCGACCACTATGAGGGTATTTCCTAGGTCGCGCAGCCGGATCAACGTCTCGATCAACCGCTGATTGTCCCGCTGATGCAGACCGATCGATGGCTCGTCGAGGATGTAGAGCACTCCGACCAGACCGGACCCGATTTGAGTTGCGAGGCGGATTCGCTGTGCCTCTCCTCCTGCCAGTGTGGCCGCCGACCGCATCAGGGTTAGGTAGTCCAGGCCGACGTCGACGAGGAACGACAGGCGCGCCCTTATCTCCTTGGTGACCAGCCGTGCGATCTGCGCGTCTCTCTCCGTTAGCTGGAGATCGTTGAGCCATTCCATCGCTCGCCGCAGCGACAACGAAGAGAGCTCGAAGATGCTCTTGTCGCCGACCGTTACTGCCAGCGAAACCGGATTGAGCCGTCCCCCGTTGCATTCCCCACATGGCACCTCGCGCATGAACTGCCGGTATTGCTCGCGGGCGCCGTCCGACTCGGCGTCCTTGTAGCGGCGCTCGAGCCAGGGAACGACACCTTCGTATGTGGTCTCGTAGCGACGCTTCCTGCCGAATCGATTCTGGTAGGTGACTGTGTATGGCTTGTCCCCCGACCCGTTGATGAGGAGGTTCTGATGGCGCTTGGACAGGCGGTTGAACGGCTTGTCTATGTCGATGCCCTCGTCGGCGGCGACGGAGGCAAGCAACCGCTGGAAGTAGCGCATGCGATGGCGCCCGGCCCAAGGGGCAATCGCACCTTCCGCGACGCTCTTGTCCCATTGCGGGATCGCCAGCTCGGCATCCACCTGGTAGCGGGTGCCTATCCCACTACAGGCTGTGCAGGCTCCATAGGGGCTGTTGAAGGAGAAGTTGCGCGGCTGTAGCTCCTCGAACGACAGGCCACATTCGGGACAACCGAAATGCTGGCTGAACGTCAGCGTGGGACCTTCGATGATGTCGATCAAAGCAACACCCTCGGACAGCGCTAGCGCGGTCTCCAACGAGTCGGTGAGCCGAGCTTCGATGCCGTCTTTGCGCACGAGACGATCAACCACCACCTCAATGGTGTGCTGGAAGTATCTATCCAGCTTGATGTCGTCTGTTAGGTCGCGTACCTCACCATCTATGCGTGCTCTGCTGAAGCCATCCTTTGCCAGATCTGCGAGGAGTGCTTCGTATTCGCCTCTTCGCCCTTGGACCACTGGGGCCAGAATCTGAAACCGAGTACCTTGCTCCAGATCGAGGACCTGATCGACGATTTGCTGCGGCGTCTGCCGCGCCACCACGGAACCGTCGTTCGGGCAATGAGGTACCCCAATGCGAGCGAAGAGAAGGCGAAGGTAATCGTGGATCTCGGTAACCGTTCCCACGGTCGATCGGGGATTGCGGCTGGCCGTCTTCTGGTCGATCGATATCGCCGGCGATAACCCCTCGATGAAGTCAACGTCCGGCTTGTCCATCTGCCCGAGAAACTGCCGGGCATAGGCTGACAGACTCTCGACATAGCGCCGCTGCCCTTCGGCGTAAATGGTGTCGAAGGCAAGCGAAGACTTGCCGGAACCGGAAAGACCTGTGAAGACGATCAGCTGCTCGCGCGGCAGCTCCAGGTCCACGTTGGCGAGATTGTGCTCGCGGGCTCCCTTAACGACGATCTTGTTGCTTGCCACCGGTGCGCCGTCCTC
>JASJEG010000032.1 GCA_030064765.1 Acidimicrobiia bacterium
GTCATGACGCACTTCCCGGGACCGAGACCGTATAGGAGTATTCGACCAGCTTCTCTCCCTCCCAGGTGATACCCGCAAGATCCACCGTGATCTCATTGCCTCCGGTGTCGGTTACCTCGATCAGCCCGAATTGGCCTCCACCGGGATGCATTCCCTCGCTGAAAGGACCGCCTTTGACGCTCCCCGGTCGGTCTAGCGCTGCAGCGTGTAACAGCGGGAACGATGCATTCCCGACGGCGGAGTAGTCAGTGTTGGTCCCGTCGTCGACCGCAACCAGGTGGGCGTCTCCGGTGACCATGAGGATGTTGTCAATGCCATGCTCGGCGATGAAGTCGGCGATTACCTGACGCTCGTACGCATACCCGGCCCAGTGATCGGCACCGTCCTGCTGTAGAGCGATCCACGGCACCTGGGAGACGATCACCGTGAGGGCATAATCCTCCGAGGCCGTTAGTCGTTCCCGCAGCCAGTCGAGCTGCTTCGTCCCCAACATTGTCTTGTCTGGTCCGTCCGGCTCAGCCTTCGGATCACGCTGGGATCTGTCGTCGAGCAGGACGAACTGCACTCGGCCGATGGAGAATGATTGATAGATCGCGTCGGTTGCTGGCAACGGGTAGTGGGGCACATTGCGTCGGTAGGCGTCCAAGGCTTCCTGCCGGGTCGGTGAGGTCGAGTCGGAGTCGTTTCCGCCGTAGTCGTGGTCGTCCCACACATAGGCGATGGGAACCGCCGCATAGAGCGCGGCCTGGGCGGGTTGCGTCAGGGTCTGCAGGTAGGCATCGGTGAAATGGTTGTCGGTGCGAGCGTGATCCACGTAGAAGAGATCACCGGAGGAAATGAACAAGTCGGGATCCATCTCGAGGATGGTCTCGAAGACCCGACCACTCGAGCCGAGGCGGGCGCAGCTTGCTACGGCCACCTTGAAGCTCATCGGGCCGGAGTCGCGAGTCGTGAAACTACCCGAGCGCTCCGCTACCGGTGACCCACCCACCGAGACAACGTATTCATGATGGGTCCCAGGAGCCAGATCGGAGAGGTTGAACCTCCAAACGTCGTCACTCCTCACGCCGGTGTAGGTGGTTGATTCGCCATCGGGTTCGAATACGGTCAACGAGGCTTCCTCGGATGTGGCGACTCGAGCCACGACCACCGCCGAAGCGTCGGTCACTCCACCCGACCAAGACCACGTCACCGGTGTGTCGGGTAGGCCCGGCAATGTGGACTGAGGGTGGGCTGGCCCGAAGCCGCGCTCGTAGAACTCCTGAGCAAGGACGCTGCCGGTGAACAGCACCATGGCAACGACCGTGGCCAGCACAACCACCGAAGCGGTCGTCCTCGTGCGATGCCAGGCAATGAGGAACCCGATCGCCGGAACTGTGAAGGCCACGACCGGGAGGAAGGCCACGACCGGTTGCTCCTGCAGTGCGGTGAGCAGTCCCAGTAGGACGGCACCCACCAGCATGATCGATCCGCCCCAGCCCTCCCAACGCCATGCCAGAGAGGTAGCTGTGACTAGAACCGCAACGGTGCCCAGTTGAATCCCGCGTTCCCAGCTTTCCAGATCCGGCCCATGGGGGATGCCCACAGTCACGGTCAGGACGCCAAAAAGGGCGATAGCGGCCAGCGACCAGAGCCGAGCGATGCGGCGCGCCCAGCGCTCGACCGCATCGGTGATGGCAATGGCGTGAAGCCCCGAACCGTCGGCCGTGTTGACCTGGGTCATAGCGTCCCTCCGGCATTGCCGGGAGCTTCTCCACCCTCCAACGTACGCCGCGCGAGCCGCAAACGGTTAGGGACGTAGGTCCCGACCGGAATGTGACCGGGCCCATCACAAATACCCATTTGACAAGACTAAGGGCATTAGTTAGTGTAACTAACACAGTTAGTCACAAGGTGGAGACACCGAGGAAGGGAGAAAAGCATGAAGCAGATCAACACCGAGATCGAAATCGCCGCCGCACCTGCGGTGGTTTGGCAAATCCTCACCGAACTGGATGAGTTCAAGAACTGGAATCCGTTTGTGGTAGATGCGAACGGTGAGGCGGTTGTCGGAGAGAAGCTGGTCGTGAGCATCCAGCCTCCCGGCAAGAGGGCACAGACGTTCCGGCCGACCGTGACAGTGGCGGATCCAGAGCGCAAGTTCGAGTGGCTGGGCAAGCTGGGAATCGCCGGCGTCTTTGACGGTCGGCATCAGTACGTTCTGGAGCCGACCGCCGAAGGGACTAAGTTCATCCAACGGGAGGAGTTCACCGGGGTACTCGCAGGGCTCCTCATCAGGATGATTGGCAAGGCCACCGGGGAGGGTTTCGAGGCCATGAACCACGCCTTGAAGGCCCGAGCCGAAGCTACGGTCAGCGAAAGGGGCTGATGGGACGAAAAGCCGGGATTTCGATTGACGACATCGTCACAGCAGCCGCCTCCATCGCCGATCGCGATGGGCTGGCGGCTGCCACGCTGTCCGCCGTGGCTGCCGAACTCGGCATCAAGACCCCATCGCTGTACAACCATGTTCCCGGTCTCGCTGGGATGCGCCGGGAGCTTGCGCTCCACTCTTCTCAGCTCCTCACGAAGCTCTTTCGCGACGCCACACACGGCCATGAGCCCCGGGAGGCGATTCGAGCGGCGACTGTGGCCTACCGGCTCTTCGCCACCGAGCATCCCGGGTTGTACGAATCGATGCTGCCGGCGCCGAAGCCCGGCGAAGACGACGAGCTCTACGAAGCGATGGCAGGGCCGGTGCGAGTGCTGTTCGACGAGTTCGCCAAGCTGGGGCTGACAGAGGAGGAAGCAGTCCACGTGATTCGAGGGATGCGAGCAATGCTCCACGGCTTCGTCGATCTAGAACGCAAGGCCGGCTTCGGGATGCCGGTGGAGCTCGACGCAAGCTTCGACCGAGCTGTGAGTTTGATGATCGATCGCATTCCGGAAAGAACGTGATGGGTCCCCGGATCTTCTGCATTCCTGCGACCGAGGCACCGATAGCGGCGGTGCTGCGCCGGGGACCGAGCGACTGGGTTCATGTGGGGGCATGGCACACCGCTACCGGCGGATACGAGCCCGGCGCCTGGTTTCGCGGGGTCATCTACCCGCAAAAGTGCGATCTGTCACCCGATGGACGCTGGCTGGTGTACTCGGCGATGAAGGTCGGGTCGGATTGGCCGGCGGGTGACATCTATGAAGCGATCTCTCGGCTGCCGTGGTTGACCGCGCTTGCTGCCTGGAACAGCGGCACCACCTACACCCGGGGTATGCATTTCGTCGATGACCCCGCGGCATCCGATAGCGGTGATCCTGACGTGGGGGATGTCAGCCCTTTGCTGCAGCGCTACGGACTCCGTTGGACGCTTCCAGAACAGTATGCCGTCGAACTGCGACGCGGCTGGGTGGAGAGTGCCGAGAGCCCGCCGCGCCGCAAAGGCGAGTGGTGGGACGAGAATCGCCGGGCCATCGTCGCCAAAGCTCAGCCCAACGGCCCCAATTTGCTCCACGTCGAGGGCAGGTACGCCGCGTTCCGCACCGGTGAGTCCCACCTCGACCCGCCGCTCTACTGGCTCGACCAGGGTGAAGATATCGAGATCCTCCACGAGGTGCAGTGGGCAGACTGGGATGCCGATGGGCGTCTCCTAGTTGCCACCAGCGACGGAAGGCTCGCAACCTGGTCGCTCGAGGACGGATCTCGCGAGACAATCGTCGACCTCGGCAAACTGGAAGCCAATCCCCAGCCCGCACCTGCCTGGGCAAGCGAATGGTGACGGCGTAGCCGCAGCCGAGAGGGGCGGCGCCTGCAACCGCCTACGCAGAACTCGCTCGGGTTCTCCGCCGAGGGCTAGAGAGTGTCCTTGGCGACCCGCTCCAATAGCCGGGCTGCGTCGAGGATGGCCACGTAGGGCAGCACGTCCTCGACGTTCCTGAGCACATACTCGGTCAGTTGCTCCCGGACCACAGCGTGCAATTCCTCGGGGGTCCACGGCTTGGTTATGTAGTGGTCCAGATCCGCCTGGTTGATGGCCCGGATGGTGTCCTCGTGTCCTGCCTGGCCTGTCAGCAGTACCTTGCGCGCCTTGGCGGTTGCCGGCTCGCCGTGTAGTTCGATGAGGAAATCTGTGCCCTGCATTCCCGGCAGGCGGTGGTCGGCGATCACCAGCGCGATCTCGTCCTCCGCTTGTGCCGTATCGGCTACCACCTGGCGGGCATCGTCGGCGTCCTCTGCCATCTCGACCAGGAACGTTGGCTCGAACACCTCGAGATCCCGGACGACGGCGTCACGCACCTCGTCCTCATCCTCGATACACAAGATGACAAGACGGCTCATTCGATCTCTCCGTTGGTTGCGCTCGGCAGCACCACTCTGAAACAGGTATGGCCCGGTTCTGATTCCACCGTGATCGACCCATTGTGCCGCACCACGATGTCCTTGACGATCTGCAAACCCAATCCCAGCCCGAACTCCACCCGACCGGCTTTGGTGGTGAATGCCGGCTCGAAGATCTTGTCCAGGTTCTCCTCCGGAATCCCGCACCCGTTGTCGGCGATACACACCGACACATTGCCTTCCTCGGTCCTCAGGACCTCAACGGAAAGCCGCGGGTCGTCTTGGTCCATCGCCTGGATCGCGTTGGTGATCAGGTTGGTCCATACCTGGTTGAGGTCTCCCGGATAGCCGCTGATCATCGGGATGTCCGCGGCGTAGCTGGTCTCGACCTCCACCTCGCCCAGTTCGTGGCCCAACAGCAGCAAGGTCTCCTCGATCCCGGTGCGCACATCGAAGTACTCAACGACTTCGTCGCTGCGCACATACGCTCGCAGCGACCCCACCAGCTTGACGATCCGCTGCGACGCTGCGTCGATGCTCCGTAGCGAGGTGCCGATCCGGTGAAAGCGCTCCATCCGGTCGAGCTGCAGCTCGGGTTCGGCGCTGGCTCCGAGGAGCCTGTCGTACTCGTCTCGCGTGGTAATCCCGATCTGTACCAGCCGGCGGGCCAGGCTCCGGTCACCGATCGCTTCTGCCAATTCATTGCGCAGCTGTCGTTGGGTCCGAGTCGACATCGGCTCGGCCTGTCTGGCGTCACTGACCCTGCCTACGAACATCTCCGCCCCCGGAGTCCCGGCGGTTAGCGCCTCGATGTCGTCCGCCAGGAAGTCGGCCGTGCGGCTCACCACAGCCGCCGGGTTGTTGAGTTCATGGCCGACGCCGGCTGCCAGTTGACCCAGGGTCGCCAGCTTCTCGGACTCGATGAGTCGAGCCTGAGTCTTGCTCAGCTTGTCGAGCGTCGCCGCAAGCTCATCGCGCTCTCGGGCCAGATCCTGCGCCAGCTTGTCAACCTGGAGGCGCAGCTCGATCGACCTCTGATTACGTCGCGTCATTCCCCGCAGCAGCACCGATACGAGGTGTATTGCCAGCGTCGGGCTGTGTCGGAGGGCTTCGTCGAGTTGCTCCAAGGTCAGCGGGATGAAGGTGGTGTCTTCGATGGCGTCGACGTTGAACAAGGCCCGCGTCTCGGCGTGCGAGATGGTGTTGAGCCCAAGCACCCGACCCGCCGTTCGAGCGTGGAACCCGATCGAACGCCCTTCGACGTCGAGTGTGAGATGCACCCGCCCATCCACCACGACCCGGATCCCGTCTACTTCGTCGCCGGCTGACAGAATCCTGGTGCCGGCCGGCACGGTGGTGCGCGGCGGGTTGTCGAGAGCGCGGTCGATCTCCTCGATGACCAGCGCCTCCACCTCATCATCTGAGAGTGAGCGATCGTCGAGGAAGGAGCGCTGGAGGCGCTCGAGCCGTTGAGTTGCCTGCTTCGCTCTCTCCTCGACCTCGACAAAGGCTTTGGACAGAACGTCGACGTCGACTACCTCGGTGACCTCGTCGACGTCCTGGGGAGCCTCGGCGATGAAGAACTGGGTGACGAGTCGAGAAACCAGCGACTGTAACTGCACCGGACTCCACGGCACGGTAAGCGTGCCATCGAGAACCCGGTGCGCTTGGGCCCGGTCGAGATCGTTCCGGCTGTGGTGCTCTGCGAGAAGCACCTTGCGGGCCGTTCGCAAGCCGGGATGGTCATTCAGCGCAATCAGTGTGTCAACGCCAGTTGCATCGCCCAGCCACTCATCGACAAAGACGAGCGGGATCAAGGCGCCAGTCTTGGTGGCGTCCGTCGCCTGTTGAATCAAGTCAGCTGCGGTCGTTGCGCCTTGCACGGCGAACGCACCTTCTGCCAACCCCACCAGATCGGCTTCTAGCTCCGCCAGGGTGGTGGAGTCGCTGGAAGCACAGAGCACGATGTCCTCGGCGGTGGGCTCGATACTCATACAACCCCCAGAATCGACCACAGCGCCGGGGCAACAACGAGGTATAGGACGAGTCCAATTGCACCTATCAGGATGCCGGTCTTCGCCATGTCCCCGGTCTTGATCAAGCCGGAGCTGTAGGCAACGGCGTTGGTTGGTGTCGATATCGGCAGCGCCATTGCCAGCGATGCCGCCACCGCAATCATGAATCCGACCACCAGCGGGTCGAGGTCGATGGCACTCGACATCGTCAAGGAGATCCCGAGCGGGACCAGCAGGTTGGCGCTGGCGCTGTTCGACATCACCGTTGACAGGACGAGCGCAGCGACAGCGAAGACGGCAGTGATAGCGGTGGCGCCGAATGACTCCCAAGAGACGAGCCCGATTACCCAATCGTCGAGCCCGGAATCGACGATCCCTTTCCCGAGAGCGATGCCGCCGGCGATCAGCCACAGGATTGGCCACTGCACGTTCTGGATGTCCCTTTCCTTGAACACTCCGGTCGCCAGCAGTACCACGACGGGGATGAAACCGATGATGCTCGAGGTGACCCCGTGGAACGACTCGGTCATCCACAACAGCACCGTCGCGATGAACACCCCGTAGAAGATGTGCGCCTCACGGGACCGTTCGAACTCGCCTTCGATCTCGAGAGCAATCGTCTTGGTTGTTGAGTGGAACATACGGCGGATCAGCCACCAGGCAATGAAGATCAGGACTGTGGCCATGGGCAGCGCCATCACCATCCACTTCCCAAAGCTGACGTCGATTCCGGCACCGGCGAGCTGGCCGATGGCGATGGCGTTCGGGGGGGTGCCGACGGGTGTCCCGATACCCCCGATGTTCGCAGCAAAGGGGATGGCAAGAACCATGCCGATCCGGAGCCGATCCTCCGGGGCCAACGCAGCTACCACCGGCAGCACGACGGCCATCATCGTTGCGGTCGTCGCCACGTTCGACATGAACATCGAGAAGGTACCGGTGATCAGCATGAGCCCGAGCATGATGCGTCCCGGGTCGGTCCCGAAGGGGCGGAGCAGGATCCGACCCATGGCGCGGTCGAGTTTGAACTTGGATGCTCCCATTGCCAGGAAGAACCCGCCCATGACCAGCATCAGTACCGGGTCGGCCAGGGCGGCGTAGTAGCCGCTGAAAGCTCGCGGCTCGAAGGCCGCAGGGAGACCGACGACTGCCTTGTCGCTGATCATCAGGATCTCGAGGATGATGATCAGGACGGCGGTTGCATAGAGAGGAATCGGCTCGACCACCCAGAGGACGACGGCGACCAGGAAGATCGACAGCATGCGGTGGCCGGCTTCCGACAGACCATCGAACTCGAAAACGAACGGTACGAGGAAGAGCACTGCAGCTGCGACGAGCCCTATGGTTCGGGTAGAGATTTCGCGCCTGGACCGAGTGGCTTTGGTGGTGGTCATAGGGCAATTTCCAAGAGGTTTCTGACCTGTTGGGTCGCTGGCTGCAAGCTTAGGCCGTGGCGTTGGTCCCCCGTTCCTTCTCTGGTGCCGAGAGTCTCCTAGCTGATCCATTTCGCGGGACTCAGGACGTCACGTCTGGATTTCCCTGGGATGGGCGGCCTTCGTAGAGTCTGCGCCATTGGCCGAGGAGCTGATGTGGAACTCAAGAGCTACGACAAAGCGGCATCGTTCCCATTCGGGAACCTCACCGTGCGCGACATGACACCCGAGTCGTTCAGCCAACTCTCGATGGCTGTTGTGGAAGTGCCCCTCGGGGCAGACAACCCACCTTTTGCCGAACAACGCAAAGAGAAGATCTACGTGGTTCTGGAGGGCGAGGTCGAGTTCACCTCGGGTGAAGAATCTGCGCTGGTCGGGCCGGGCGATGTGCTCGTGTTGACGGGTGGCGAGCAGTACTCGTACCACAACGGCGGGTACGTCCCCGCCAGACTGCTGGTGCTGCAGCGACCCAAACGGGACTAGGCAGCGCTGAGGACGTAGCGGTAGGTCGCCGTCCAGTGGATAGCCGACGCGGCGACCACGAACACGTGAAACAACTCGTGCGCTGAGAACACTCGTGGCCACAGGCGCGGCCAGCGGGTGATCTTGAACACCATCCCCACCGTGTAGAGCACGCCGCCCAGGGCCATCAGTACCACGGCGGCCAAGCCGGCTCGGTTGGCCAAGGGGAACATGATCGGCAGGGACAGCCAGCCCAGGATGAGCATGAGGCTGAAGGAGAAGACATGCTTGTCCATGGTCGAGAAGATCCGCTGCACTATCCCGACCACGGCGATTCCCCAGGCCACCACCATGGCAACCCAGCGCCACCAACCGTCGAGGATCAACACCCCGATCGGCGTGTAAGTAGCGGCGATGAGGACAAAGATCATGGAGTGGTCCAGCCGCTGCATCCTCACCTTCCACACCTGTCGCCACGGGACCGAGTGGTAGAGGGAACTCGTGGTGTACAGAGCCAGCAGGCCGAGGCCGAATACGATGACGGCGAATCGGGCCGGCCAGCTGTGGGCCCTGGTCCATAGGAACGCCGTTCCGACTAATGAGGCGAGCGCGGCCCCACCGTGGAGGAAGCCGCGAACCGGGTTCTGCATCTTTCCCAGTGTCCAGCGGGTGATGTTCTCGTTGATCCTCACGTCGGGAAGGCTAATCGCAGACGCGGTTTGTATGCATGGGCAATAATCGACACGATGGACACCTCACAAGGGCCTATGGAACTCGATATCACATGGCGGCCGATCGATCCGGAGGATGCGGCGCGCCTATCGGAGTTGTTCAACGCCGTAGCTGACCTCGACGACACACCGGAGAGACTCAGTCCAGAGACCATGGCCCACGAACTGACCGCCTGGGAGCCGTTGGAGGAGCGCACCGTCGTCGCCGAGAATGATGACGGGACCATCGCCGGCTACGGGTTCGTCTACTTCCGGGGTGCGGACAGCGAGGAGCAGCGTGTCTACGTGTCGTCATATGTGCACCCGGAACGCCGTCAAGGTGGCATCGAGGAGCTACTGATCGATTGGACGATCGCCGCCGGCGAAGACGTGCTGGCGGAGACGACCGCGAGCAGGCGATTCGTCTGCGCTTGGCTCTACAAGAAGCTCGAGGATCGGGCGCGCCTGTATGAACGGCGGGGCTTCAGCGCGGTGCGGCACTGGTGGGAGATGGAGCGACCTCTGGCAGCGGAGGTTCCTGCGGCCCCCGAGGAGTTCTTCTCGGTCGTACCCTGGGAGGACACTCACTCGGCGCCGATTCGGCTGGTTCACAATGCCGCCTTTCTCGACCACTGGGGGAGTATCCCGATGGACGAGCACGCGTGGCAACGACGAATGGTGGAGAGCCCGGGCTTCCGCCCCGATCTGTCCTTTGTGGCGGTGGCCGGCGACGAGTTGATCGGCTACGCCTACAACGAGGTTTATGAGGAGGACTGGGAGGCTGCAGGCCGGTCCGAGGCTTGGATCAGCGGACTGGGCGTGCTCCGCGAGTGGCGGAAGAAGGGAGTCGGGACCGCGTTGCTTGCGAAATCGATGCAGGCGATGCGGCGCGCCGGCCTGGAGGCCGCAATGATCGGTGTCGACTCCTCGAGTCCGAGTGGTGCCCAACACCTCTATCAAGCAATCGGCTTCAGCACCAGCATCACCGGTACCACATGGCAGCGGGAGGTGACCTAGTGGCGGAACCCATTCGTATCGCCAACTGCTCCGGCTTCCTCGGCGACCGCCATACAGCCGCGTACGAGATGGTCACGGGCGGGCCGATCGACGTGCTCACGGGGGACTATCTGGCCGAACTCACGCTCGCCATTCTGGCGCGGCAACGTTTGAAGGATCCGGAGCGAGGATACGCCCGGCAATTCCTCGATCACATGGACGGAGTACTCGAGCTATGCCTCGAGGGGGGGATCAAGGTTGTGGTCAACGCCGGTGGGCTCAATCCAGACGGGTTGGCCCGGGCGGTGGAGGCAGTGGTCGAAGAACTGGGACGAACGGCGACCGTCGCTGCTGTGAGTGGAGACGATCTGATGCCTCGCATGGCCGAACTCGCCGACCGGCTTCGCCATACCGCGACCGGAAAGACGTTCGCCGATATGGGCGAGGCGCTGACGGCCAATGCCTATTTGGGCGGATGGGGGATCGCCGGCGCCCTCGAGCGCGGAGCGGATATTGTCGTCACCGGACGTGTCAGCGACGCCTCGCTCGTCGTTGGGCCGGCAGCATGGCGCCATGGCTGGGAACCCACCGACTTCGACCAGGTGGCCGGTGCCGTTGCCGCCGGCCACGTCATCGAGTGCGGGGCCCAGGCAACCGGTGGCAACTACTCGTTCTTGGCCGAGGTGGAGGGCGTCCCCGGCTTCCCGATTGCTGAGGTGGCTGAGGATGGGAGTTCTGTCATAACCAAGCATCCCGGAACCGGCGGTTTGGTATCGATAGGAACCGTGACTGCGCAGCTGCTCTATGAGATCGGAGCGCCGGCCTATCCCAATCCGGATGTGATTGCGCTCCTCGACACTCTCACTCTCAGTCCGGATGGCGAGGACCGAGTCCGCATCAGCGGGACGAAAGGACTTGCTCCGCCGGTCACCACCAAAGTGGCCGCCACCACCCGCGGTGGCTACCGCAATTCAATGACGATGCTCGTGGCCGGGATGGACATCGAGGCCAAGGCGGAGATGGCGCTCGAGGGTCTGTGGAGCGGCCTGGGGGGAAAGGATCAGTTTGCGAGCGTCGACGTGCAGTTGTTACGTACCGAGCACGAGGATCCACCTAGCCACGAAGCTGCCTTTGCCTACCTGAAGGTGACGGTCGTCGATCCGGACGCCGACAAGGTAGGCCGGCGCTTCTCGAACGCGGTCGTGGAGTTGATACTCGCCAGCTACCCCGGATTCACCCTTACGTCGCCCCCCGGGCCGGCCGGACCCGTGCTCGAGTATTGGCCGAGCCTCGTCCCCCATCCGCCGGCTCGAGTGGTCATCGGCGATCAGGAGTACACCGTCGCTCCACCACCAGGATCCGATGATCTTCCTGTCTACACAGATCCGACCGTGGCCGGGTACGAAGACCCCGGTCCGACAATCGCAGTCCCGATCGGCAGGGTGGTCGGTGCCCGCTCGGGAGACAAGGGCGGCGACGCCAACCTGGGGATTTGGACCAGGACCGAGGAGGCATACGAGTGGCTGGCCGGCTTCTTGACGATCGAGCGTTTGCGAGGCTTGCTCCCTGAAACCGCCTCGTTACCCGTCGAGCGCTACCTACTTCCCAACCTGCGGGCGATCAACTTCCTCCTCGTCGGGTATCTCGGCGAGGGAGTTTCGTCATCGAACCAGCTCGATCCGCAAGGCAAAGCCCTGGGCGAGTACTTCCGCGCCAGGGTGGTCGATATCCCCGAGAAGCTCCTTGCGGTGTAGGGCCTAGCTGCCACGTGTGCTGCAGCACACCTCAAGGGGCGCCGGCACCCTGACGAAATCATCTCTGTTGACTACTCCGATCGGTGCGTAGACTCTTGCGGGTGAACATGAACAAGGCCAGACGGCTCGTCAAGAAGCCGCTGTATCGGTTGTACGAATCGCGCATTCTGAAGTTCCTCGACCGGGACAAGCTACCGCGGCACATTGGTGTCATCCATGACGGGCACCGTCGTTATGCGCGGGCCGAGGGTCTACCCGATTATGCGGCCAGCTACCGCGAGGGAATGAGGAAGTTTGTCGAGTTTCTCGGATGGACCGACGAACTGGAGATCCCGGCGATCACGTGTTGGCTGCTCTCCACCGAGAACCTGTCTCGTCCCGCCGAGGAACTCGAGCCCTACTACGACGTGTTGATCGACCTCTTTGAGAGCATCCCGGACAAGATCCAGGGTCATGACGTGTCGGTGCGGTTCGTCGGCAGTCTCGATCTGCTCCCCCAACGCCTCAGCGACGCTGCCAAGACGCTCGAGGCTGAGTGCACCATCGGCAACCGGCGTGTCACCATCGCCCTCGCCTACGGCGGCCGCCAAGAGATCGTCGACGCAGCACGGGAATTGGTCGGGCACCTGGCCGACGAGGGCGTTGCCGCCGAATCGATCGCCGAGCACATCGACAAGGACAGCCTTAGCTCATTCATGTACTCGGCGGATCTGCCGGATCCGGATCTCGTGATCCGAACCAGCGGCGAAACTCGGCTCTCCGGGTTCTTACTGTGGCAGGCGGCGTATGCTGAGTTCTCGTTTGTTGATGTGTACTGGCCTGAGTTCCGGCGGGTTGATTTCCTGCGGGCCATTCGGGACTTCACCCACAGCAACCGTCGCTACGGTCGCTAGGACACAGGAACGAGATGGTTTCTAGACGTTCATCCCGGGAAGAGACCCGAGCTGCGCTACTAGATGCAGCGCTGGAGGAATTTGCGCGCCACGGCTTCCGCAATACCACCCATGCCGACATCGCGGCTGCCGTCGGCATCGGCCGGACCACGTTCTACGAGTACTTCGAAAGCACCGAGGAACTGCTGGTACAACTGGTGGAGGAGCGGATGCCGGTCGTGGTTGCGGAGATCGTCGACGCCATCGACCCGGAGCTAGCCCCGCTGGATCGGATGAGAGAGCTCGGGGTCCGCACAGTCGAGTTTGTGGGTCTGGATCACCTCGGTCTCATCCTCCATACGGAGTCGATGAAGATGAGCGATGAGTCGCAGCGGCGTATCGCCGTCGCTCACGCCGGGCTGGTTGGAGCGTTTGCCGAGATCTTCGAGGAAGGTGTTCACTCGGGTGCGTTCCGCGACTTGCCGGTACGGATTGCGGGGCAGCTGATGTTTCAAACCGTGATGGGAGCCGGCAAGTCGATCATGGATGCCCCTGATCCGAAACAGCAGGTCCATGAGACCGCCGAGATCGCCGTCGAATTCCTCATCCGCGGGCTCGCTGCCGCCTGAACCAGCCCCGCATAGAAGCATCTTCCAGTTCGTTTAGTGCAGCCCCCTTCTGCCGACAGTTAGGTGCGGCTCGTGTGTGCCGACGCTAGAGGCTCTTGAGGTGGTGCTTTGCAGATGACGCTCCCGTCCTTGGCACGTTCGCGTTTGGTGCGTGTGCTGACGTCGTTTCTCGTCCTCCTGGGAACCTTGGTGCTCGTTCCAGCAGGACCCGATGCCGAAGCGGACGGGACTCCCAACCTGGCGCTTGCCAAGTCCACGCCGGGCGAAGCTCTCGCCGGCGACCCAGCCATTCCCGTCACGCTCGCTGCCACCAACAGCAGCGGTCCCGACGGCTTCAACCTCACGTTCGTGGATGTTCTGCCTCCTGGTGCCGCCCTCGGCGCCGGCAGCCCCGCCCCGGATCTGACCCTGGCGGACGCACCGAGTTCGGGATACACCACTTTGGTATGGCGCAACGTTTCCGACTTGCAGACTGGCGTTACCGAGTCGCTCACCTACTACATCGATGGGTCCAGCTTCAACGTTGGCAGCAGCATCACCACCACTGCTCGTGCCTACGTCAGCGACGATCCCTTTGTCATTCCCACCTATGACGGTGTCGGTGGTGACGGCTACGACACGAACGTGGCGGCGACGACCAACTTGGTTGCGTTCCTCCTGTTCAAGAGCGAGGTCAGCGAGGAGGGAGAGTTGCTGCGCGGCCTTCATGAGCATCAGACCGTCTACACCCTGGAGATTCGCAACAACTACATCGCAGCCACCAATGGGTTCGCCATCGAGGACTGGATCCCGGCGGGGATGGAGTTTCTCGGCTGCGGCGGTGAGGACAACTCCTTCCCGGCAACTGAGGAGTATCCAGGTGCTGGGCGCATTGACGATCCCGGCAACCCTCCCGCCTTGACGAATCCGTGCGTAGCCCCGGATGTGGTTGAAACGGTAGAGATGAACCCCCCGGGTCCGCTCGGCTTTGATGTCTACACCCACGTCGCATGGACCACACCGACCTTGGCCACCAACGTCGGTGCCGGCTCCAGCGCATTCTTCGACTACGTCGCCGCGATCCCTATGCGGGAGAACACCCTTACCTGGCCCAGCGGAGTCCCGGCAACATCCGGATCACAGGGCTCCAACATCGACAACAACACCGGTGCGCTGACAGAGGAAACTCTCACCGAGCAGCAGGTGCAGAACTATGCAATCGCTACCGGGACATACACGGGAGCGGGGGGCGGTGTACACGCCGATTCGCACTTGCACACGGTCAGTTCGGAAGACCTCTCGATCCACAAGGATGTCGACCACGAAGTCATCACCCACGGTGCGACCACCAGCTGGGAGCTGCTAGTCGAAGTCAGCGAGTACACAGCACTCGCCACCGGCATCGTTGTCACCGACACGGTTCCCGACGGCCTCTGTCCTACCCAGGCATCCGGCGCCGGCTGCGGCGGCACCGATCCCAGTCCCGGCTACTCGTCGATCGGGGAGAACCCGGACGGCAGCTGGACGGTCACGTGGAATCTCGGCGATATGGACAGTGACGATGCCAGCCCCGAGCCCGCCACCCGCACCATCACCTTCGAGACTGTGACCCGCAGCCAGTACCAGGAGAACGGGTCCGACCAATCGCCGGTGCTGGCCCAGGATGGCTGGACCAACACGGTCGACCTGACGGGAACCGTCGACGGCAGGCCGGTGCTCGATGAATCGTCTGCCGGCCAGAGCGCAGGACCGGTGACCATCAGCAAGGACGTTGCCACTCGTGTCGCCGGCATGGATGACTGCTCGCTGGTCGGCGACTGGAGCACGGATCCGGCGCTCGGTTATCACATCGGCGACCGGGTTTGCTGGCGTCTCGGTGTCGACTTCCCCGTTGGCCTCGACACCTTCGACTCGGACATCCAGGACTACCTGCCACCCGGTCATGTCTATACCGATGACGATACCTGGGTGCTCGGTGCCGCCAACACCGTGAATGCGGGCGATGTTGCCGGTCCGGCTCGCGACGCCGAGCCCCATCCCGGCGACCTTGGCGTGCTCACGTGGACGGTCGGCGACGGCGGTGGCTACGTCGCCGACGACGAGTACTTCGAGGTGATCTTCTCGTCGACCATTGTCGATCCCAATGCGACGTCTTCGGGCGAGATCAACGCCAACCTCATGAAGTACTCGTATGCCAACACCGCAGGAATCCCCTTCAACCTGCGGGACGATGCCGACGTTGAGGTTCTCGAGGCAGAGCTGGATCTCATCAAGGGCGTCATCGCGGTGAACGGTGTTGCCACCGGCGACCCCGACTTCAACGATGCATATGTGATGCAGACCGATCAAGTCACCTACGGCATCACCATCACCAACAGCGGGGACATCGATGCCACCGACGTCGAGGTGTGGGATCTGTTGCCCGTCGAGTACGACGCGTGCAGCAGCAATGTCGGCAGCATCAGCAACGGGGGAGTCTGCAACGACGGAGCCCGCCGGATCGATTGGACCGGGGCAGGGAGTCTCACTGTGCCCGCCGGGGGAAGCCTGCTGCTGACGTACATAGTCGACTTCCCCAGCGGTGTCTCGCCGAACTCGACCCTCATCAACGATGCCGGGGTTCGCTCCTATGCCTCGTCAACCAACAACGGGGCCGGTAGCTTCACTTACATCCCAAGCGGCAACATAGACCCGAGCCAGAACCCCTCCGCGAATACCAACCCGGCTCGGGACACGGCCCGGGTGCGTACTGAGACTCCAACCATCACCAAGGTCGCTACGACCAGTGTCACCGAGTCCGGCAACTTCACCGATGATCAGGCAACGCCCGGCGAGATCATCACCTACACCGTCGCGGTTGTCATTCCGGAAGGGACAACCGTGTACGCCCCGACCGAACTGGTCGACGATCTGCCATCCAATCTCGATCTGGTGTCGTCCAGCTTCACCTTCGACGGCGGCGCAACTCTCACCAAGACCGATGACCCCGGGGCGGACTCGGTTACGGTTGCGTTCCCGCTGCCCGGGCCATACACCAATGCACCTGGAACCGGAGATGACACCCTCGAGTTGACTATCAACGCCCGGGTGCTCGACGCGCCGCAAAACGCGGCAAACACGGTCATCGACAACACAGCGACCTTCAATTGGGTCCGTCACGACGGCACGACCCCAAGCCGCAGTGCCAACGACACCGTCACGGTTGTTGAGCCCGCCCTCGGTGTCTCCAAGGCAAGTGTCGACAGCTTCGGCGACGACGGCAGCGTCGTTGGCGGAGAACTGATTGACTACACGATCACGGTCGGCAACAACACCGGACCGACAGTTTCCACCGCACATGATGTCGTGGTCACCGATACGTTGCCGGCCGGGGTTACCCCAGGAACCATCAACAACGGTGGTGTGTGGGCGCCAGGTCCCCGAACAATCACCTGGACCATTGCCTCCCTCGAACCCGGAGACTCGGTAGACCTCACCTATCAGGTTTCCGTCGACAACCCGGTGGTTGTCAGTACCCAGTTCACCAACAACGTTGTCGTCGACTACACCTCGATGGCGGGAAGCCCACCCGAGGACCGCCCGTACATGACGACGACGAGCGAGACGCTTGACTCACCGCTGGCGTCAATTGCCAAATCTGTCATTCCGACCTCAGGCACCATCGGCACCGAGCTCGCCTACAGAATCGACGTGACGATTCCACCGGGCACCATCATCTATGACGCCACGGTGCTCGATGTGATGGATCCTGGCGTCGTCTTCGACGGCAACGTCACAACCTCCTGCGTCATGGGGGGCGGCCCCTGTGTTCCTGCCATTGACGTGCAACACGTCTACAGCTCTGGGAGCAGCTACTCCTTATTCCTCGGCGATCTCCCCACGTCGAGCGCCCAGACTCGGATGCTCACCATTCAGTACGACGCCCATCTCGGCGATCTCGGGAGCGCCGGAGACGATCGGGACAACAGTGCCGCGATTCATGGCAACACTGCAGACTTGCTCAGCGCCGATCCCGGCTTCTACGCAGGCCCGTTTGACGTCACTAGCGGACCGGCGGCTACAACAGTGAATCTCGTTGAACCAATCGTGGCGATCGATAAGGACGTTTCCGGCCAGGTTGGCGACAGCGACTATCGCCGGGCACAGCCCGGAGACACTCTCTTCTACACCCTGGTGGTTGCCAACGGCGCAGGCGCCAATGTGTCCGCTGCCTACGACATCACGGTTGTCGACACGCTGCCGATTGGCTTCGAGGATCCGACGGGCATTTCCGGGGGCGGAGCATGGAACAGCGGTGCCCGCACTATCACCTGGACGATTCCCGGGCCGCTCCATCCGAATACATCGCTGGCTCTCAGCTACGGCGCAACTGTTGACCCTTCGCTCAACTGGACGGACGAGGTCCCGGGCGCAGAGCTGATCAACACCGCCGACATCCCCAGCTACTACGGCGTTCCGGAAGCCGAGCGCATCGCCAACGGTCACAACTACCGGGTCTATACGGATGTTGCTGCCGACCTGGTGAGCATCGAGCTCGATCTAGCTCGAATCGGAGACTACGTCTGGTTCGATGTCGACAACGACGGGGTCCAAGACGTCGGTGAGCCGTCGCTCGGCGGAGTCGATATCACCGTTACCGATCATGGATCCGACGGATTCCTTGGTACAGGCGATGACGAGGTTCACACGACTACGACAGCCGGCGACGGCTCCTACAACGTTGCCGGGCTCCCCGGCGGGATCTTCACCGTGGTCGTCGACAGCAGCGACATACCGACCGGTCTCGAGCCCAGCTACAACCTCGACGCCACAATCGATCACGAATGGTCTGGGGTTCTTGCTGGCGACGAGGACAAACAGGACGTCGACTTCGGTTACACCGGTACCGGCAGCATCGGAGACACAATCTGGTTCGACATCGACAGCGACGGGAGTCTCGATGCCGACGAGTTTGGCCTTGACGGCATAACCGTAACGATCAACTGGCTCGGTCTCGACGGCGTAGCCAGTGCCGACGATATCTCCTATGTCACGACCACCAACGCGGCAGGCCAGTATCTCGCGACGGACCTTCCCTTCGGCAACTACACCGTGGTGGTCGACCCGGCGTCCCTGCCCACGGGGATGCTGCCGACGTACGACGCCGATGGTGCCGGCTCTGCTCACGTCAGCACGCTTGCGCTAGGTGTTGCCGAGAACAACCTGGACCAGGATTTCGGCTATGCGGGCAGCGGTTCGATCGGTGATCTCGTCTGGCTCGACATCAACGGCGACGGTGTGCGCGATGCAGGCGAGCCGGGGCTGATCGGCGTGCCGGTCCAGCTCACCTGGCCCGGCGAAGATGAAGTCCTTGGAGGGGGCGACGATGAGGTCTTCCTTGCCAACACGAGCGCTGCCGGTGCCTACCTGTTCGACAATCTGCCGCTGGGCGAATACCAGGTCGACGTTCTCGGCACCCTGCCGACGGTTGCCACCAACACACACGACGAGGATGGCAACAATGACTCCTCCGTTGTTGTGAGTCTCGGCGATGGAGTGGATTTCGACACGGCCGACTTCGGCTATCAGGGCAGTGCATCGATCGGCGACACGGTGTGGTGGGACATGGACGGAGACGGCATCGTCGACGCCGGTG
>JASJEG010000175.1 GCA_030064765.1 Acidimicrobiia bacterium
TCAGCTCCCAGCTCGAGCATTTGGGTGAGGTCCCGCACCGTCTCGTGGACACCGGGACGGTCTGCCTTGTTGACGACGAAGATGTCGCCAATCTCCAGCAGACCCGCTTTGGCAGCCTGCACGCTGTCGCCCCACCCCGGGTTGACTACGACCACCGTGGTGTCCGCGTTTCCTGCGATCTCGACTTCCGCTTGCCCGACACCAACCGTCTCGACAAAGACCTCGGGAAACCCTAACCCGTCGAGGGTTGCAACGACCTTCGGGGTGGCCGCTGAAATCCCGCCCAGATGCCCGCGACTGGCCATCGAACGGATGTAGACGCCGTGGTCGTCGATGTGATCCTGCATCCGGACGCGATCTCCCAGTACGGCGCCTCCGGAGAAGGGACTCGAGGGATCGACCGCCACAACCGCTATCTCGGAGCCCTCTGACCGCACTTCTTGGATCAAGCGGTCAGTGAGGGTTGACTTGCCCGCCCCGGGAGCGCCGGTCAGGCCGGTAGTCCAGGCCTGTCCACCGGCTGGGAAGACTTCGGCAAGGATCTCGTCGGAGACCGGCCCGTCGTTCTCGACGAGAGTTATCAGTCTGGCCAACGCACGCCTCTCCCCGGTGCGCGCCAGCGGGATGAGAGTTGCAGGGTCGGATATCCGGGCCATCCGACTGGAGCCTAGTGGTGGACCGGCCGCCGGAAACGTCGGCCCTAGATGGCGACGACCTCGGTCACGCCGGGGACACGATCTTGCAGGATGCGTTCGATCCCGGCGGTGAGTGTCATTGTTGACAAGGGACAACCGCCGCAGGCACCAACGAGTTGCAGAGTCACCTTGCCGCCCTGGGTTCCCAAGAGGATCAGGTCTCCGCCGTCTGCCTGCAGCGCCGGCCGGATGTACTCGAGGGTCTCTTCGAGCAGGGAACGGTCGATGATCTCGGTGCCCGGCTCGTCGAAAGTGAGATCGGTGGGCGAAGCAACCTCGATTATTGAACTCTGTGCTTCATCGCTCATGTTGATTGAAACGTTCTGTAGCCGTTGTCATTCCAAGTTCGGGGACGGATCCGATTCGCACTATCAGTGTAGGGGAAAACACATGGGCGATGGACAGTCTCTCCGCCGCCGCCATGATCTCATCATCGCTGAGTCTGCCGGCTACGACCGCAGCCCGCGCAGGATTGTGCACCCGATAGAGGTGATACCACGCGGCAACGTCACCCAAGGGCACGCGGCAGTCACCGAGGTCAACGTGGTCTCGGTAGGTAACAGGGAACCGCGCAACCTCGCCGTCGATCACGAGTGCAAGGCCGCCCATGACGTCGAGACCGACTGATCCGGAATCGGTTTCGATCGTGGTCCGCAGCAACCATTCGGTACGCCACGGTTCACCGCCATGCTGTGTTCTCGTGTCAAGAGTCTCGAGGGCTTGCACGACGCGCATACGATCAGCAGCGCCGACCACAACGTCGATATCCCCGACCCCGACCTCGTACCCACGCAGGCGGAGCATCAGACTGCCCCCTAGGTAGTAGTCGACATCCGCAGCGGCGAAGCGCCGAGCCACGTCGGTGAGCGCATCCCGCAGCCGCGGCTCCAGCGTCACGTCAACCTCGGCCGGAGACGCGGGCTACGAAACAAGGGAGAAATGCGGTGCGCCCCCTCCGGAGCCACCACGACCAAGGCCGAGCCCGAACTGCGGATGGTCCACTCCCCCGGCCCAATCGTCACCGGTGGATACTCATCCGTCTTCAGATCAAACGGACCGTCCGCAGCGAATGTGATTTCGGGGGATTCCACCGCAAGGCCGACACGAACCGTATCCGGCAACATCGCGCCACCGCCCACCGGACTGAGGCCGTAGTAGTGCTCCAGGATGGTGTCGTAGGCGGCGCCGTCCGTCCCCATTGCCATGGCTCCCCACTGGCTCATGCCCACGCCATGACCCCAGCCTTCGCCGACGACGGTCAACGTGCCGGGAATTGCGGCGTCGCTCAAAGGAAGGAGCGGCTTGTCGATCTTCATCGCGGGTTTGTAGAGCACGTCAAACGTGTACGACAAGACCGACTGTGGCCACCGCCCCCCGCCGGGCCGAGTGGTGGGCATCAATCCGGGATACAGGTCCGGCCCGTGCACGTTGAACACCGCCCGAAACCGGGTCACCGGAACAACGGTGACACCCTGTTCAGAGTGGACTTCAACACCTACCTGGCCGGTGCCCTCTCCGTCGGTGCGGAGCCGCACATCGAGGATCTCGTCACCAAACGAGTATCCGGATCGGGCGAACACCCGGGTGAATTCCTCCGCGGAGACTTCCAGCTTCCAGCGAACGTACGGCGTCACCTCGAGCTCCGGAGAGTCAACCGGCTGGAGGTACGGGACGGCAGCACCCCCAAACACATCTTGGTTGGCGCGAGTCCGGGCTCCGGCGCTCGACGAATAGAGCGTCTGCGCCGGCCGGCCTGCGTGCGTCAGAATCTCGCCAGCGGTCGAAGCGACGGCCAACGCCCAAGCATCACTTGCCCCCCCGGGCCCGCGATACACCTGGCAGTACTGTGATGCGCATATGTCATAGTCGTAGCGAGTTCCGTTGCGCGATCGGCCCCGGTCGAGTGTCCAGGCCAAATAGGTCCGGGCCGCAACCGCCTGTGCGGCAAGCGTTTCCTGCGGCCAGGAAGCGGGGACCTCCGTGATACCGAGCAGGTAGCGATCCAAGGTGGTTGTTTCGACTACGGCGAGACCTTCGGGGTGAGCGGTCACTTCCAACTGCCCCTCGTAGGCACCGCGGCCCATGGTCACGGTGGTCCCCGGTGCCGGATCGACGACCACCTGATCGACCGCTCCAGAATGGGCTGGCTGCACCGCAGCGAGGGAGAGCGCAAGTATGAGTGCGATCACGGATTACCTGTCGACATCGGCTCCGAGGCTGCGCAGCGTTTCCACGAAGCCGTCGTAGCCACGATCGATGTGCTCGGCATCGCGCACGATTGTTTCGCCGTCCGCGGTGAGTCCAGCGACGGTAAGGGCCGCTGCAGCCCGGATATCGCACCCGTCGACCTCACAACCACTGAGGCGGTCAACTCCGCGGATGACAACGTGCTGGCCGTCGGCGTGGATGTCCGCACCCATGCGATTGAGCTCACCGATATAGCGGAATCTGGCGGCGTATACGTTCTCGGTGACGAGCGAGGTTCCGGTCGCCCGGGCCAGAAAGGCCACCATCTGAGGATGCATGTCGGTGTGGAACCCGGGAAACGGGAGCGTGGCGATGTCTTGTGGCTCGGGACGGTCGGGGCCGGCGACGGAGAACCAATCCTCACTGCGCTCAACGGTGCAACCGGCAGCCTCCATCTTTCTCAGCTCCATGCGCAGAAAGCTCGGGTCGCAGCCCTCGACGGTGATCATGCCCCCAGTAGCCGCAGCGGCCAGGGCGTAGGTCCCCGCCTCGAGCCGATCCGCAACCACTGTGTGATCGGCCGGGCTGAGATGGGGCACCCCAATCACTTCGATCGTCGAAGTACCCGCCCCGTCCACCTTGGCACCCATGGCATTGAGCAGCGAGGCGAGATCGGCAAGCTCGGGTTCCCGCGCCGCGTTGCCGATCACTGTGCGGCCCTTCGCCAATACCGCAGCCAGCAAGATGTTTTCCGTTGCCCCCACACTGGGAAACTCGAGGAACACTTCGGTACCGCGCAACCCGTTGGGGGCGGATGCCTCCAATACGCCGTGACGCAGCTCGAACTCAGCGCCCATTTGCTCGAGCCCATCGAGATGCATCCCGATGGGTCGCGATCCGAAGTCATCCCCGCCCGGCAAAGCGACCCGGGCAGTGCCCACCCTGACCAGCAGCGCACCCAGGATCAGAATCGACGCTCGCATCCTGCGGACCAGCTCGAGCGGTGCCTCAGGGTTGAGCCGCTCCGGGACATCAACCTCGATGACGGGACCTCGCCTGGTACAACTTGCGCCGACGTGGTCGAGGACCTCCCCCATGATGTCGACGTCGAGGATCCCGGGCACGTTGTCTAGTCGGTAACGACCGGGGGCAAGAAGCATCGCCACCATGTGCTTGAGCACGGCGTTCTTGGCGCCGTGAGCCCTCACTCGTCCGGATAGCGGGTTGCCACCGTTGACTCTGATCGAATTCGCAGCGCCGGCTCTGGTCGAACTCATGATCGGGATGGTAATGGTCCGTTGGTGATTTGGAGGTGAGGTGTCCCCAGTCATCGTGCCGTCCGTGTGCAGCCGATATTGGGCGAGGACTCTCGTCGGGGCGCACTACCCTCCATGAGATCCGCCAGAAAGGGGATCATGCGTGTAGCGCTAGGTGCCGACCACGCCGGCTACGAACTCAAGGAGCACCTCAAGCCGATCATCGCCGATGCCGGGCATTCCGTACTGGATCTCGGAACTGACTCGACAGAATCAGTCGACTATCCCGACTTCTCTGCCGCAGTGGGGCGAGCCGTCCTTGCCGGCCGCGCTGATCGCGGGATCGTCGTGTGTGGATCCGGAGCTGGCGCTGCGATCGCTGCCAACAAGCTGGATGGCATCAGATGCGCTCAGGCGTGTGATACCTACACTGCCCACCAGGCGGTGGAGCACGACGATATCAACGTGCTGGCGCTTGCGTCGCGAGTAACGGGCATCGCGCTCGCCGAAGAAATCGTGCATGCCTACCTCGGAGCCAGCTTCATTCATGAAGAGCGGCTCATCAGGCGACTCAACAAGGTCCTCGAGCTCGAGAGAACCCGCCAATAAGGCGCTTCCTCATTGACCACATCTAGTATTCGCCGTCGGTGGGTAACCCTGAGCCCACTAGAGGAGCGGCCTTGAGATCTCCGGAAAGTAGCCTCACCTGATGCCACCCCGGATCGTTCGCGCTGCAGGTGGGGTTGTCTACCGTTCCGGCTACCCGGACACGGGGCCACAGTTCCTCGTCGTCCACCGCAACCGCTACCACGACTGGTCGCTGCCCAAGGGGAAGATCGACCGTGGCGAGACGTTCGAGGAAGCAGCGCTGCGCGAGGTTGCCGAAGAGACCGGACTCAAATGCAAGACAGAGGATTACCTCGGCGGAGTGACGTATCCAACACAGCGGGATCGGCCCAAGCTCGTCCGCTACTGGTTGATGCGGGTCACAGCAGGCAACTTCTTGCCCAATCTCGAGGTCGACAAAGTGGAGTGGGTCGGCATCAACGGCGCTCTATCGCTCCTCACCTACAACCGCGATGCCAGGTTGGTCGAGCGAGCGGCGGCCATACTGCAGAATCGAACGTCGACGCGGCTATACGTGGTCCGTCACGGCAATGCCGGGGTGCGATCGAAGTGGAAGGGCCCGGACAAGAAGAGGCCCCTCACCGGGAAGGGTCGGGAGCAGGCGTCGGTTGTTGCCGACCTCTTGGCACGGCACCCGGTCACTGAGATCATTTCGAGCAAAGCAGTGCGCTGCATCCAGACGGTGGAACCTCTGGCGGCAAGTCTCGAGGTCGAAATCGCCACGGCCGGAAGGCTCAACGACGACGCAACGATCGATGACATTCGGCAATACCTCAAGGACTTCAAGACCGGGTCTGTGGTCTTGAGCACACACCGAGAGTGGATCGAGCCGCTGATCCGGGATGCCGACAAACGAAAGGTTCCGCTGCGCGGAACCCGGCGCTGGCCGAAGGCTTCGATATGGGTGTTCGATCTCGCCGACGGCAAGGTCGGTGCGGGCTATTACGCCGGTCGTGGTCTAGCGCAACCAGTCGGCGGTGTCGTGCGCTAGACGGCTGATGACCTCGCGATGGGTCAGCCCAGCCATTTTGGGCACCTTGAACGAGTGATCCCCTCCCTCAACGATGCTCATCGCGGCGCGCGGAAGGCGAAGGGCAAGCTCTCCGATGAGATCCGGCGGGCTGAGGCGGTCCCTGGAACCGGCAAAGAAGAGTTGCGGTGCTTCGATGCGTTCCAGGTGCGTCGTATCACGAGGCTCGCTCTTGCCGAGCGCTACCAGCGGATAGCCGTAGTACACCAAGGCGCTCGCCGACCAATCTTCGTCACCCGCCAGATGCGAGCCGACCCGGCCGCCCATCGACTTGCCGGCCAGAACCACCTTGTCGGAATAGGTCTGCAACCGTTCTGCGGCCGCCCGGTGGACATCGAGCAGTTTGCTTGCACGATCCGGCGCTTTGCGGCCTGCCTCGGTATAGGCGTAGTTGAAGGTCATCACCGTCAAGCCACGTGCGGCCAATGCCTCCCGCAACGTCACCATGAACTCGTGATCCTGCCCGGCGCCGGCGCCGTGGGCAAGCAAGATGCCGATGCCGCTCTCGCCCGCAGGTATCGCCAGGCGAGCCGTTACCTTGTCCCCTGACCCCCACTTGATCTGCAGCCTGCGAGCCATGGGAGAAGGGTAGTGGTCCGCTAGGTTTGGCGGCATGAGTGTTCACATCTATTCGACTCCGCAGGAGCTCGC
>JASJEG010000176.1 GCA_030064765.1 Acidimicrobiia bacterium
CCGAGCGGAGCCCACATCGCAAGCGAAAAGGCCACGATCATCAGCAAGATCGGAAGCAGTGTTACCAAAGGGCTCTCGATCGGGATGATGCCGAAGGCCATCAGCGAAATGACCCCGAATAGTCCGGCCAGGAAACCGAATATCGCCGCCATGATCGGGCGGCCGCGTTGTTTGGTCATCTCTTGCTCCCTCCGGCTGCAGGACCCTTGACCCGGATCGCCAGATAGGCGCCCATGATGCTCACTACCGACAAGCCACCAGCGATGAAGCCGATTGGGTTGGTTCCCTCGAGCGCAAGGGTGACTTGGCCGGCACAGGTTGGAGGCCCGGATTGGGTCTGGTTTCCCTCCCAATGCTTGGCGTCGACAGTTACCTCGAAGCCGGAAAGGATCGCCGGAAACTCGTACTCGTAGGTGCCGGAGTTCGCAATCAGCGTGCCGCTGCTGGCCCAGTTGCCCACCTGAACCGACCCGATGGGGAACGGCAACTTGACCTTCACATTGCCACTGACATCGCGTGACTCGGACGGTTGCGGTATGTCAATGGCGCCAGTCCAGGTGACGTTGCCCTCGAGCGGAATGATGACAACCTCGCCGGGCGCGAGATCACTGGCGACCACTTCGATGGGCGGCTTCTCGTCCGGCCAGGTGGCTGAACCGTCGCAGGGACCGGTCACGGTCGCACCTGCCGGTACCGCCGAAACAATCAGCGCTGTCAACACGAAGCCAACAAACACTATCGCTCTCGTTCGTCTCACCGATAGCTCCCTTCACCGGTCGCGGTTGATCGTACCGGGCCGAGGATGCTTATAGGTGACTATTTGCCCCGACGAAGCCGGTGGTCGGGGCGGCAGGATGGTCGACGTCTCGCTCCCGCAGGGTGGCGTTAGCTCGACTCTACGATCTCGAACGTCCCCGCTCTCCACACATAGTTGGGGAAGGACGCGTCGGGCGGTGTCGTGAAGCAGTCCACCACATATGATCCCGGTTGGAACGCCCCGAGCGTCGCAGCTTCCTCTCCTGGTTCTGACCGGAGGTTCAACTGCAACGAGGCGCCGTCAGGAAGGCTATCGCGCAGCGGCTCCGTATCGGTCCCAACGGGGAGCAAGTCAATCTCAGCCTCGAACTGGGCCTGCGTCTCGAAGTGAATGGCTGTCATCGCAATAGTGTGATCACTCGAGTTGGTGAGGGTGAACTCGATTCCGCCTGCCTTGATAGCTGATGGCCCGTCGTAGCTGCACTCATCGCCATCGAAGCTGACAACCGGGTCTGCGTCCCGCGCCTCGATCGCGGAGTCTGAGCTGCAGCCGGTAATCACCAAGCCCAGCGAGCAGAACAACAGAAGCAATGTCCTCGGATTGGAGATCCGCACGTCCTCTCGAAGTGCTCTCATTGGGTACTCCTTGCGATAGGTGTCCACTCGAACTGTCGTATGCGCGTCGATCGGACTGCTCGGAATCGAACGGGCACAGCCTGCGGAGAACCGGTGCATGCAAATGCCCGCAAAATGCACAAGCCTCGACCGCCGTGCGACGGGTACAACACCCCATCCTCCCCGCAGTGATAGGTGAAGCGCCCACTCCACCCAATCTTTCCCAACGTACACCCGGGCGGTGGCTGCTACAAGGCCCCTTGAGTGAAGATGCCATGGCTGACGAGGGAAGATGGTCCGGATGCCGGTGAGAACCCTTGGTTAGGCGCCGCCGAGGTGTCTCCTGAGGAAATCCGCCTGAGCATTGATCGACATCTCGAACGCAGGCTCTTCTTCATAGAGCAGCCCGAAATGGCCGCCATCGATCTCGACCAGCACCTTTGGATCGGGAGCCAACTCGTAGGCTGCTCGAGCAACATCGGCGTTGGCGCCCGGCATCTCGTCGTGTTCGGCAACGACCATGAGGAGGGGGACGTCGATGTATCTCATGCACGGTTGGGCATCAAACGGTTCAGGCGTATCGAGCACGGCACGCGTTGCCTGGTTCACCCAGCCGGTGCCATAGCGGGCCCCATAGGAGATGAACCAGCGATAGGCGGTGATTGGTTTCAGCATCGACGGCATCGACAGCTGGTCAGGGGACACCACCGGCAGTGGACCCTCGACGGCTCCAATCAGTGCCTCTAAGTCGGCGTGAAGAAGGGTGTCCCGGATCGCGGCAAACCGAGCGCCACTCGAATCCGGCTCCGTCAGACTGTCTCCGCATGCAGGGACCTGCACCGCCACAGCGGCAACCCGATCGTCCACAGCGGCGACGACCAGTGCGATGCGTCCGCTCATGCTGTCACCCCAGACGGCGATTCTGGATGCGTCGACATCTGGGCTAGCGGCTACGAAGCTGATGCCCGCTAGAAAGTCCCGGCCCTGCTTCCAGGGGTTGATCTGCTGACGGGGTTCGCCATCGCTGCGGCCAAAACCTCCAGGATCGAGCAGGAGGGCCGAAATGCCGGTACTGGCGAAGGCCTCGGCATACCGGTCGGCGATCATGCCAGTGGACGTGGCAGAGAAGCCGTGAATCATCACGATCGCTGGACCGGGCGAGCTGAGATCGGCGGGAAACCACCAGCCGCGAAGAGTGCCGGCGCTGCTGGGCACTTCGATTGGTCGCCGTTCGATACTCACGTGTCGGTTCTGCTGTTGGCGATGACTCCGCCTTCGAGCGTCCAGATGGAATGGATGATCTTCCAGCCATCGGGGAACTTCATGAGATGGAGAAGGTCTGTCATGTTGCGAGTGTCGACCTGGGCGGCGGCGAGGTGATGGCTAGTGGCGAGAATCGTGATGTCTATGCGACGCTCGCCGGGCTCTGTCCGCCCTACACCTGCGCCGGTCAGCTCTACCATCGTTGCTGCGGATACGAGGCTCGGTGAGAAGAACTCGGCACGGTCGTCGATGATGCGGCGGACCATGCCTCGCTTGTCGAGTTCCGGATGGAGACAGTGCCCCATCCTGGCCTCATCTGCTGAATACCACGCTTCGGCATACTCCCGGCACGCAGCTTCGATTGCTGCTCGGTCTCCGGCACCTGCTTCCCGGTCCGGCGCGTAGACATGTCCTGCCATCGACCCTCCTCTCCACGTGTCGCAACCGTACCGAATCAGGTGTCGAGGTGTGCTTGGACGACCGATGTGGGGCCAACGTGGTGGCCTCTACGCCTCTACCGTTGTGCTGCGGGGGCTGGTCTGATCAAGCAGCGCGGGATTGGAATCTGCAGGTCAGACAAACAGGCCCAGCGTCGTTTGCGGTGTCGAGGCTGTGCGTGCCTACAAGCAAGTGCTCGGCGGCATGGCAATCAGTGAGGTCTCGACGAACCGAAGGAGTCAAGCCTTGGCTCGGGCCGGTGTGCGTAGCGTTGCTGCTGTTGCCTCTGAGTTGCAGTGCTGATTTCATAGTTATCAATCCTGGGCGTGAATTGGAGATGGTTCGGCGCGAACCGGATTGGTGGATGGATACCCCGGTCGGCCTGGAGACCGGTAGCGCCCATGATGGGCGGATGACGACTATCCCTCTTTCCAGCCTGAGTGTTCGAGATGCGCAACCCGTGGTCCGTGCTTGCGGCTAGGTCGCTGCCTAAGCGTGAGCTAACTACCCGCCATCTCTCGGCGCCCACAGCTACCTTCGATTGGAGTAGCGCCGTCCCTGACTGACGCCTCAGGTCCCAAGCCGGGTGGTCAGTCGCATTTCAGAGGGACGGCGCTGCGACGCGGCAAGCCTCTCTCCAGCCTTTGGATTGCCGCCGAGCCTATGCAACCGATCCCGTTAGCCATAATCCTCAATCGAGACGGAAGCCTTTGTGGTCGGGCTAGCCGGGATGTTAACCGGCGACCTCTCGACCCTTAGGCGTTGGTCCAACTCGCTGACCTGGGCGCGTGGTCTTGCATCGTTTTTGCACTGGCTGACGGACAGAAGACGGACGAGGTCGCCATTCGAAGCAGATCGCGAACGCCCCCCGCGGGGCGTTCGCGATTTTGGCTTCTACCACCTCCAGAGGTTGCAATCTGAGAACATCTCGAGCATCGCCACCCCAGCCTCGGTTTCGGCCTCGAGATCGGCCACAGCCTCGTACAACGTGCGCTCGTACTGTCGATGCGCACACGAATCTCCGAATTGTGAGTGAAGCTGATCAATTGACGTATTCATCTCCTGGAGGAACTCGTCTGTCCCAACGGTGCGAAGCTCGTCGAGGGACTGGCTGTCTGCATAGGCCACAAGTTGGGCAATTAGCTCAATGGCTTCGTCCATTGCTCCTTGGCAAGGATCTCGTGGCGGGCCGGGGTCGGCGATAGCGGCTGCGGTTGAGATGGTCGGTTCTACATCTTGACTATCAGAACCGGTACAGGCGCTAGCGGCTAGCAGCAATGAAAGACTCACGAGAGTGGCGGTGATTCTGGTTCTCATGGTCGCTCCCTAAACAGCGAGTTGATCCGACTGGCCAATTTGAATGCCCCATCGAGCGCGGTGTCCGCTTGGGGGCCTGTTTCTACGCCGACGATTGCGATCTGCGACGCTCGCTGTGTTGTGAACTCGAACGTTGTCGCTTGGAGCGAGTTCATCTGCGTGAACGTTGTTGGTCGTCCATCTACCAGAACATCGAAGGCCGTACCGGTGATCCCGCCGCCGCGAAGGATCGAGTGCGGTACCACAATCGTCATGCGGCCAGTCGCCCTCGAGTCCAGATCCATCCTCAAGGTGGCAGCCCCTCTTCGGTCCTCGATAGCGGCTTGTCTGATGCGCACATCGGGGCCGCGTATGACAGGTCCTATGACCAGCGAAGCCACATCCGCGACATACCGATCCTGCGAAACAGATCCTGACATGAAGTCCCGAGAGAAGGCTGCGAGGCTCGGTTCGATCGAATCAAAGACTGAGTCACATGTCAGACACCAAGGTTCGAGCCCGCGGAATTGTGGCAGGACTCCATCTAGGAAATCCATGACTTCCCCGACGCGAGGATCGTCCACGTAGAGCTCAGCGAGATCGACGATGTGCTCAGGAATCTGAGCGGGACCTCCGCAGCCGGCGATCTCGGTCTGGTACGGATTGAAGACTGTGGGACAGTTGTCCCAGATGTCAGGTATTCCATCCTGATCGGTGTCGGCGCACTCGTCATCGGCCAACAGGGGCTCATCGGCGCAATCGACCTCACTCTCCACCTCCTGCGACTCAGTGCAGCCCCCGCCCAGCCATGAGGCACTCGTGGAACCTGGGACGGGAAACTCAGTACACACCGTTGTCCTAGTCGGGCACCGTCGTGGGTCGGTTGTCACCCAGACGTTTCCTGTCTGTGGGGAAGCCACGGGCATCGGCAGATCAGGTGGTACAGGCTGAATCGGTGGACTTGTGATTGGGTCAGCGACATCCCACGACAACATATTCTGGAACAGGAAACCATGCACGTCGTAGACGCCGTCGCATGCACGGAACAGGATCTCATGTTGGCTGGTGTCGTAGCCTGCTACTGAGCCCGGCTCGGCGTGATGGAACACCACCCTCCCGTCCGCTTCGTCATGTGCCCGCACATACACCACATAGTCCTGCTCAGTGCCCTGGTCCTGGTGGTTCAAGAGCCTCAGCACGACCAAGCAGCCGAAGCAGACCTCCTCGAAAGGTGCGATCTCCTCCTCACCGTTCGGCTTGAGCAACTTCATCTCAAACTCGATGGGTGGCAGTTTCACTGAGTCTCCCCGACAGTTCTCGCCGTGATCTCCAAGCTCGTTCTCTCCCGTGCCTGTCCAATCCTTGAACAGACCTGTCCCGAACTCCTCCGAATATCGGAAGACCCGCTTTCTAGCCAGGCAGTCGACCCAAAGAGGCATGCCCTCGCCGTCGACACTGAAGGGTTCTTCGGCGTTGGGCGCATGCGCCGGGGCTGTCTCTCGCCACTGATGATTGCCATCCAGAGTTGCGATCCAGCCGAGGCCGAGATTCGGGCGTGGTGCCTCTCGGTCGTACCAAGTGGACTCATCAAAAAGGGCGCCAACATGGTGGTCATATAGGAGTCGGTTGAGTTCCTCGCCGTCGAGGAGCAATAGCTTCGACATCACCACCGTGTTATAGAAGGGCTCAAACTCGCCAGGGTCGAACGGTACGAAGTCTTCCTTTGCCGGGTCCCCGCAGCCGTAGTCCACTGACGGAACTCGCATCAACTCCGACAGGTATGCGGACGTGTTCTCGTCTAGTCCGATCGTGTAGCCAAGACCAACAGGAGTGTCTTCACAGTTGATGTACCGCTCTGGGCTAACGACGAACTCCTTCCACTGGTTGACGTCGATACCGAACGCCTCTCTTGCAAACCAGATCAGTATGTCCTCGAGCGGGTTGAGGGCGTCAAGGACCACCCTGACCTCCTTGAACTGACCCTTTACCGCGTCCAGGACATCGGAGACTTCCCCAGTGAAGTTCCCAATCGCATCAGGAAGCCCGATCATGGACAGCACCCGAAA
>JASJEG010000026.1 GCA_030064765.1 Acidimicrobiia bacterium
CCGTCCGCCGACGGTGTCCCCGAAAGCGTTCAGTAGGTGACCGGCTGCTGCGCTCGCAAACGGACGCCGCCCACGGATGTGGTGGCTCAGTCTTCTAGGGACGGAGTGACATCACGCTAGGGGTGATGAGAACATGATGCGTTCGATGTTTGCCGGGGTATCCGGTCTTCGCTCCCACCAAACAATGATGGATGTGGTGGGCAATAACATCGCCAATGTCAATACGGCCGGTTTCAAGAGCGCCCAGATCACTTTCGGCGAAGCCATGGCGCAGACGTTGCAGGGTCCTGCAGGTGCCGGCCTCGAGTCCGGCGGTACCAACCCGCTGCAGATTGGCCTCGGCGTTCAGGTGGCTTCGATCGACGGCGTCTTCACACAAGGCGCCACTCAGATCACCGGCCGCCCAACCGATATCGCCATTCAGGGTGACGGCTTCTTCGTTCTGCAAGGTGCGTCCGGACGGGTGTATACCCGCGCCGGTACGTTCCGCTGGGACGAGTCGGGCAACCTGGTGGCTCCAGGTGGCCAGCTCGTTCAGGGCTGGCTGGCGGATGCCACGGGTGCGGTGCAGACGCAGACGGCCGTGACCTCGATCAACCTTCCACTCTCTCAGGTGATTGATCCTGTTGAGACCAGCAACGTGCAGCTGGGCGGCAACCTGTCGAGCGACATGGCGATCGGCGAGATTCACTCGACCTCGATCGTCGTCTACGACTCGTTGGGTGAACCGCAGGAACTCTTGATGGAATTTGAAAAGACCGCAGCCAACTCCTGGGATGTGCGCGGCACTATGAACGGCACGTCGCTGACGTTGAGCACGGCAGCGCTGACCTTCGGGCCCGACGGAGCGCTCACCAGCGCCGGCACGATCAACGTAACCGGCTACACCCCTCCCGGAGCAGCTCCCATCGACTTCGACGTTGTGCTCGACGGCGCTTCGCCGCTGGTTCAGTTCGGTGGCTCGGCATCGGCAGAGAGCGTCGATCAGGACGGCAATGCGATTGGTTTCCTGACCGACTTCTCGATCGCCACCAACGGCACGATCAGCGGCCAGTTCTCCAACGGTGAGACCAAGGTTCTGGCCAAGATCGCCACCGCCACATTCAACAACCCTTCCGGCCTCATCCGTGCGGGTGAGACCAGGTTCGAAGCTTCGGTGAACTCCGGCCAACCGCTGGTCGGTGAGCCGGGTAACGGGAACCGGGGCATGCTGGCGTCCGGCGCTCTCGAGATGAGCAACGTCGACCTGGCGCAGGAGTTCACCAATCTGATCATCGCCCAGCGTGGCTTCCAGGCAAACAGCCGGGTAATCACGGCTTCAGACGAGGTGCTGGCCGATCTGGTGAATCTGAAGCGCTAATAGATCCGTGAGCCGAGCTGCGGGAGCTCGGAGTGAAAATGGCAGGTAAGTGACCACTAGGGGGGCTCCGTCCCGACGGGGCCCCTCGCAAGGATCGACAGCGGCTGGTGTTAACAACCGCCGGCAGCGGTCGACAGAGACAGCAAGCAAGCAATGGGCTGTCCGCAGCCCGACAAGGAGACGACGGATGATTGCCGTACATCGACTTCGAGGTGAGCCGATGTTCCTCAACGCCGATCTCCTCGAGTCCATCGAAGCGACTCCCGACACCGTATTGACCTTGGTCGACGGGCGACGGATCGTCGTGGCCGATTCACCCGATGAGATTGCGGAGCGGATCATCGAGTTCCGGGCCTCGGTTCTCGTCAGCGCCGCCCAGCTACGTGGCGCCGCAACCCCGGTGTCGCCGATCCACTAACCAGAGCGCGCTCAACTCCCTCTTTCTTCCACAGCGCTGCTTTTGCGCGTTCGAGAGACCATTTCTCGATTTCTTGTCATACGCTTGAACCAGCCACGGCACTACTGGGTGAAGTCCGCACGGGAGGGAGCGGTGCTCTCAGAGCACGAGCAAGTCGATGAGTTCACGTCGTTCGTAGAGGACGTCGAACCCAAGATCCGGCTCGCCCTTTGTGCGAACTTCGGCAAGGACCTCGGCAGAGAGGCCACAGCGGATGCTCTGGCTTTCGCTTGGGAACACTGGAATCGCATCAACGAATCGGCCAACCCGGCCGGCTACCTCTATGGAGTCGGGCGCAACATGGCCAGGAAGCGGATGCGAAGCCGGCAACCGGTGTTTCCCGCCGTGCCGCAGGATCACACCCCGTGGATCGAACCCGAGCTTCCGGCCGCACTGGCCGGGCTCCCGGAGCGGCAACGGGTTGCGGTGGTCCTGGTGCATAGCTTCGAGTGGACTCTTTCCGAGGTCGCTGAGTTGATGGATGTGTCGAAGCCGACCGTGCAGAAGCATGTTGACCGGGCCATGGCCAAGCTGCGGCGAAAGATCGGAGTGTCCGAATGAGCACTGATCTGCGTACCCAGCTGGCTGCCTACGGCGACCTCTTTGCGGCCGACCTCGACCCAGTGACCGTGGAGGATGCAATGAGTACCCGCGTAGGTGAAGGGAAGGTCAAGGCGCTGGAGCCGGTGCAGCGTCGCGAGAAGGTAAGCAGGCGTGGAAGGGGACCGCTGCTGGCGGCAGCGGTGTTCATCATCGTCGTAGCCGCAGGGCTGGCGCTGGCTTTTGCGCTGCGGGGCACGGCGGAGGATGTGGTTGAGGTGCCGGCTCCGCCGTTCGAGAACCCAGAGGGGGCGCTGGCTGCGTTTGGGGCGGCCATCAGGGCGGGCGACTACGACGCTTGGACGTCGCTGTTGGTTGACGGTGTTGACAACTTCTTCGGGAACGATGCGGTGACCGACCAGCGCAAGCGGGAACGATATGAGTGGAATTCGCTCGCCTCCACGGCGGACCAGCCCTCCGCAGAGGATGTCAGTTGTACGCCGAACGATGTGGTTGAGCGTTCCTGGACGTGCACGATGCCGCACCCACAGGAGGGTATCCGCGAGATTCTGGCTGCTGCCGGCGTACTCGGTGGTCCGGTCTTGGTGGCGGAGGTTGATGTTCTGTTGTCGCCGGGAGGACTGATATCGAGGGTGTCCGACCTACGGTCCGTCGACGACTCCGCTGACCATGGGCAGGCGCTGTTCGATTTCGACGAGTGGTGGACAGCCCACGATCCCGAGCTGCGGGCTGCTGAGCAAGCCCTGTTCTTCAGGAGCAACCACCAATCCGATCCGCTGTTGATGCCGATCCCCGAGATGGTCGAGCGCTACCACGCAGCCGTTGCCGACTATGTCGAGTTTCTGGAAAGCGGTGACGCCTAGCCGTCGTAACGAACGTCCGTGACCCGAATCTGGATGTATTCGAAGTCACCATCATCGAGCTCCCAAACGGCGCTGCCGCCGGCTGGGAGTTCGATGCCGTTGAAGCCGGCGTGCCCGGTGATCGGGGTGCGCCACGGTCGTACCTCAAACCCGTTGTCGGCGTCGTAGGCGCGGTCGGCTCGGAAGTCGACCAACCGGCCTTCCGCATCGAATCGGAACTCGGCCTCAACGGTTTGGTCTCCGGCGGTCATCGAGCCAACCGCGGAGGTGTCATCGATCGACTCCCAGCGGATCAGATCCGTCGCCCAGACCGCCGGGAACCACATGGTTTCGTTGAACCAGCGCATCACAGACCCTTGATCCATATCGGGGCCGGTTGCGTCCACGATGTCTTTCAGGCCGAGCAATCGGACATGCATGCGCCCGCGACCTGCATCCAATGTGTCCGTGGCCCGTCCCAGGGTGATTCCCCCGATCTTGAGAGCGGCCTTCCAAGTGAACGCCGGCGGGTCGATCGTGTAGCTCTCCCGGGCCTTGAAGCGCAGCCACTTGGCTTCGGCATTGGTCCTGATCTGACCGTCCTGGCGCACGGTGACCGATTGGGGTACCGGCTGGCCGACCACTCCGGAGCGACGCAGCGACCGCTGTACCGGCACCGGCAGCCCGGCAACTGCTGCTTCGGTCACGGTGATCATGGCTCGCTCCCCAACGCGGAAGGGCCACATGCTATCCCACTCGCTTCTTGCGTAACTCACGGCCCATATAGGCCGCCAGTTACGCAAGAACGGGTTGGGTGGCCGGTCACGCGACTACGACCCCGGGGAGGGTCGAGGGTCGTAGTCGGGAGGGGGCTATTCAGCCGTGAAGAATCAGTGCTAGATCGGGATCGTCGTCGGCGGCATCGAGGCGGCTCCGCCAGTTCGACTCCGACGACAACTGGGCCACATACGCTGCCCGGGCCCGTTTGCCGGCGGCGTCGTCGCCGACCTCGGGGGCGCCTTCATAGAGCGTCCCAAACCAGGCTCGTAGCGACGTCAACGCCTCGGAGCGGATCTGCGAAACCCGCGCCTGGGTCACACCCAGATCCTTGGCGATGTCCTGCAGCATCTCGCCGTTGAAGTAGTAGCGCTCGATGACCTCGCCATGGGTGCCGGGTAGCCCGCTGACCGCGGTGCGGAGGGTGCCGAGCATCTCCCGCTGCTCGAGGGCCGCTTCCGGTTGCGTCGACATGTCCTGGTCGACGATCGTGTCCCGTAGTGAGACGTTGTCTTCGGGGCGCTGATGGTCCAGATAGAGCAGCATCGAAGCTGCCGACTGGGCTTGAGTCTTGTCGAGCTCCTCGACCGTGACGCCAAGCGCATTGGCCAGGGTCTCCCTGTCGGGGTCGCGTCCGGTGGTGTCGCGCAGCGAGGCGCTGGTCTCCTCCATCTCGCGATAGCGACGCCGCACAGAGCGGGAAGCCCAGTCGCGGGTTCGGGTCGAATCGATGATGGCGCCGCGGATGCGAATTGCGGCGTAGCGCTCGAACGGAATCCCGGAATCGGGATTGAATCTCCTGGCGGCCTCAACAAGCCCAAGTGCACCAGCGTTCCACAGCTCTTCCCGGTCCACGTGGCGTGGGTAGCGAGCAGAGACTTTGGCGACGGTGCGCCCTACCAGATCGAGATGCTGACGAACGAGTTCGTTCGTCTCATGCTCATTGTCCCTAGTGCTCATTTGTCTGGCCTCCCAGGATCGTCCCACCCGGACGATTCCGATAGAGAGAAATCGTCCACTCCCTAACTAGCCTTGATGACCATTCCACAAATAGTCACTTTTAGTAGTCGGGCGCGCCCGATAACAAGGGGCAGAAGGACGCTTAAGTGGAACGAGTGCCCACCGACAGTGGTGGTGAGCGTTGACATGGATGTTGACGGTTGGTGAAGCGCACCGTCCTACAAGGAGGTTCCCACAGTGCGTATCAATCAGAACATTGCGGCGTATAACTCGTTCCGCAATTTGTCCGCGACTAATACCCAGTTGGGTAAGTCGCTTGAGAAACTGTCTTCGGGTTTCCGGATCAATCGGGCGGCGGATGATGCTGCTGGGTTGGCTAAGTCGGAGTCGCTGCGGGCTGAGATCCGTGGTTCTCGTCAGGCGATTCGGAATGCTCAAGATGGTGTGAGTTTTGTTCAGACTGCAGAGGGTGCCCTCAATGAGGTGCACGCCATTTTGCAACGGATGCGTGAGCTGGCTGTTGATGCAGCCAACACCGCCACCACCGACGGCGTAGCCCAGCAAGCCGAGGTTGCTGAACTCGTTGCAGAGATCGAGGCAATTGGTGACAACAGCACCTTTGCCGGCATGGACATCTTCTCCGATTACAGCGGCACCGGCGCTGCGCTGACCTTCCATGTTGGATCCGGCGCCAGCCAGACCCTCGATATCAACTCCGATCTGCGGATCGACACAGCCACCGCCGGAAACGGGGTATTCAGTGTTGATCTCGATGCCATTGATCTGAAGAAGGCTGGCGGTGACGCCGATGGCGCCATTGGCGATATCGATACTGCCATTGGTGAGGTGTCGACGGTTCGTTCGACTTTGGGTGCTACTCAGAATCGTCTCGAGCATACGATTGCGAATCTGAGTGTTGCGGTTGAGAATCTGTCGGCTTCTGAGTCTCGGGTGCGGGATACCGATATGGCGGAGGAGATGGTGTCTTTCACTAGGCATCAGATCATGGTGCAGGCGGGTACAGCGATGCTGGCCCAAGCCAACCAGGTCCCCTCCAGCGTCCTCGCCCTACTCCAGTAAGGCAACGCGCCACCACCGACTGAGGGCGGCCTACGGGCCGCCCTCTTCTTCTTCAGTTCCGGCTGCTTTCGCCGACTGGTTCAAGACCACGCCCACGCAGGCACGCTCGAAGAGGAGTCCAGTTGCACGTCGTAGTCCTCGCATACGGCCCAACCCAAGTCACCCGACGCGCCGTGCGGCGTGCCCGGCAGCTCGCCGGCGATTCCGGAGAAGTCGCAGTGGTCGCAGCGACTGCCTATGCGCAGAGTGCGGTCGATGCCACCGGGGAAGCGAAACATGTCACCGAGTCGGGACGCGCCGGTCTCCACGAAGCCCTGCTCGATCTCACCGAGGAACCGACTCTGCTGGTTCACGACGACCTCGTCATCACAGCCAAGAGCGCGACCGCGATGGAACGGAGCCTCAATTGTGGCAATCGCTACGTCGTTCCCTACAGCAACGACCGGGATCTCGGCAACTTCTTCCGATCCCTCCCGGTAGATCATGGGGCTGAGAAGAAGCTCGACCGAATCAACGCCCCCAGGGAAACCAAGGAACTGGTCGCAACGCGATCAACCTGTCTGCTGGCTTCCAAATCGGACCTCATCGGCTTACTAGAAGAACCGATCGCTGATCCCTTCTCAACGATCGTCACCCACGATCACAACTTCTTCGCAGCTGCCGGCGCCATCGCCGCCCATGCCGGCAAGTGCGCTCGTCGCACAACCCCCGTCGACCTCGAGGGACGACCGCTGCTCGTTGCTGCTCTGATCGTCAAGGACGAAGAGAACATGCTGCCTGCCTGCCTCGAATCGATCCAAGGCCTGGTCGATCGCATCGAGGTGTGCGACACGGGCTCGTCCGACAACACGGTTGCGATTGCCGAAGCTGCAGGAGCCCACGTTATTCGCCGCGACTGGCCGGACGACTTCGGCGTGGCACGCAACTACGTGCTCGAACAGTGCCGGGACGCGCGCTATATCCTGCAGCTCGACGCCGACGAACGGATCGAATGCAAGAATCCCGAGCAGGTGCGGCGCTATCTCGCAACGTACTCCGCGGAACACCCGGCGTTGACGATTGACGTTGCCAACCTCGATGAGGACGGTACGGAGCGCAACCGATTCCGTAGCGTGCGGCTCTTTCATGCAGATGAGACGGAGTACCGGGGCGCCATCCACGAAGTGATCCACGCCGTCGGCGACCCCGACCCCATGAGTGGCTCGTTCTTCGGCCAGCTGATGGTGTGGCACCACGGATACGTCGACGAGATCGTGCAGACCAAAGGGAAGGTGGAACGGAATCTGGCGCTGGCCGAGGCAGCCTACGCCGAAGATCCGGGTCCGCTCAACGCAGTCCACCTCGCCCGCTCCCTGGGCTATGCCGGCCAGCACTCGGAGAGAGCGCGAACGCTGCTCGAGGAAGCCTGGGAGAGCTCTGCAGGGGCGTCACCCACGGCAAAGGCACAGATCCTCACCCTCCTCGCAGACCAATGCGTTGCCCTCGGCGACGATGAGCGCGCCTTCGAACTCAGTAGGAAGGCCCTCGAGCTGGTCCCGGCCGACGACACTGCCGGAGCCTTGCTGGCGACGACCGCGGAGCGTCTCGACAGACTCTCCGAACTCATCGAGGTCGCCGAGCGTGTCAGCGGCGTGCCATCGCCCAGCCCTGCGCATGTCGTGCCGGAAAACCGCTGCATCTACCGCAACGGCCTGGCACGCGCCTTCGCACTCGCCGGCGACGCCGAGAAGGCAGTGACGACAACCTTCGAGCTCCTCACCGAGGCCCCCGGTGCATTCACAAGCTGGCACTCGCTGGTGGCATGCCTGAATGCGTTCTACGGCCGCAGCGCCCTGGAGATATTGCTCCCACTCGCCCTCAAGGACACCGTCGGCGGATTCATCGAACCGGTAATCAAGACCTATCCGACCGCGGATGTCGTTCAGATGTGTGTTGCCTATGTGGGTATGGGAGGCCAGGTCCCCGAGGTAATCAGGGTGGGTCTGCTCGCCGCCGCTATGGCCAACGACGATGAGTCTTTTGCCGCGATGCTGCCCAACGCCGCCGTACTCCCCCCCGACGTCAGAACCGGGCTGGCGGGACGGGTCGCCGGTACTGGGAGGACGGATCTAGCCGACCAGCTGCGGGCGGCACCGGAACGAATGGCCGTCTAGGGCGAGAACTCGACACTGGTTGATTCCGCGCTCAAGTGGACCGCACGCACCGACGACATCGGCTGGTAGCGCCGCAACAGATCGACCAGATCTCGGGTCGCTGCCCTGACGTCTTCTCTCGCAGTTTCGTGGTGGCCCTCGACGGTGACCAGCACCTCACTCGTATCTGCGTTGGTTGCACTCTGGGCACTCTGCCGCCAGCACCAGCGCCGCGCCGACACCAGCCCGGCCTCGTCGACGAAGACCACCTCGCCCGGTTCCGGATTGACCGGGGCCTCCGCCCCGAGATCCGTGAAGCTCTCATCACCCGTCGCAAACCGAACTGTTGTGGCTCCGGTCACCGCAGCCTGATCGAAGAAGGCCACCGGCATTGCATACCGAATCGAGACCAGGTTGGCTATGTCTACCAGCGTATTGATCGAAGGGATGTCGCCGTGCTTGGTCAACCGACGCAGGAGCGCTTCCGCCGCGTTGCGATACTGCGTGGGCTTGACCCCGAAAGCAGAGAAGGCCCGGCGCCACGCCGCCAGCGACGGCACCTCGGCCAGCGCGACCCCATCGAGCCGCTGCCTCACAACAGCTTGCTCAGCCTGGTAGTGATCGAGCAGCTCCGGCGGAGCGGGGCCATTGGCAAGTCCGATGGCGTGGACGACCCCGGCGTGAATCGTCGGAAACCGCTCCAGTAGCGTCGCGTCGTAGGCAAGAGCAGTCATGGGTCGAAGATAGCGGCCGGCGCCGGGCTGCAGTCGCTCAGGAGACGGCCTCGGCTGGCTCCGACTTCTCGAGCTTCTTGGCGATCAACTCGTCGGGCGTTTTCGAGCGGCGCAGGACCACGTAGCCGACCACTCCGGCAATGAACGATCCGATGAATATGCCGATCTTGGCAGAGTCGGCCAATGATGGATCTTCGAAAGCCAACTCGGTCACAAAGAGAGCAACCGTGAAGCCAATGCCGGCCAGACCTGCCAGGCCAAACACCTGCGGCCAACCGGTGCGCGACGGTAGCTTGCCCAACCCCAACCGGACTGCGATCCAGGTGGCGAGCGAAATGCCGAAGATCTTGCCGAACAGCAAGCCGAGCCCCACACCGAGAGCGACGGGGCTGGTAACGGCTGCGCCGACCCCGTCGTTGAAGTCGGCGAAGCGCACCCCGGCGTTCGCCAGGGCGAACAGCGGCACGACAACAAAGGACGACCAGGGCGTCAGCGCATGCTCCAGACGGTCCAATGGGGCGATCGACTCGCGGGCCACGGATGCCATTTGCATGGCGTCGTAGTCGAGCCGTTCCCGATGGTTGGGCGCAGCCCGGTTCATCTCAAAACGCCCCAGGATCCACGTGGACCGGCGGTAGTAGTCCTCTTCTGAGTACAACGGAAACACCGGGGTCATCAGCCCGAGGGCGACGCCTGCCAGCGTCGCATGCACCCCGGACTCGAAGATGAAGAACCAGATGACAACTCCGGCGACACCGTAGAACAGCATGGAACGGATCCCGACTCGCTGCGCCAGGTACACGAGCGCCAGGCCGATCAAGCCCGCACCAAGCCATGCCAGAGCCAGGTCATCGGTATAGACGAAGGCGATGACCAGGATGGCGCCAATGTCGTCGGCAATCGCCAACGCCAGCAGGAAGAGCTTGGCACCGGTCGATACCCGGGAGCCCAACAGCGAGATGACGCCGACCGAAAAGGCAATGTCGGTAGCCATCGGAATGGCCCAGCCGTTGGTCGCCTCTCCGCCCTGGCCGGCAACGAAGATCAGGTAGATCGTCGCCGGCAGGATCATCCCGCCCAGGGCGGCAATCGCCGGCAGCGCGGCCTTCTTTGGGTCGCGCAGCTCGCCCACTACCAGCTCTCGTTTGATCTCCAGCCCGACGACGAAGAAGAAGATCACCATCAGCGCATCGTTGACGATGTGCTTCAGCGACTCTTCGAAGTGGAGCGGCCCGATTTCCAGATGGAGGTGGGTATGCCAGAACTCTTTGTAGGTCTCACCGAACGGGGCGTTCGCCCAGATGATGGCGATCAGCGCCGCGATCAGCAGTAGCGAGCCCGATGACGCTTCGATCTGCATGAACCGCATGAGGGGGCGGATGAAGCCCTTGGGAACCCGGCCATCGGAATGGATCCAGGTCTCGTGTACCCGTTCGGTTTCTGGCGACATACCTGCTCCTGCTGAACAGATTCAACTCAATTCAGGCTCTTCGTCCAAGCCCAGTTGGCAAACTGAGGCCGGGTCAGAGACTGTCGGCCTCAATCGGAGCCAACTCCAGCAGAATCGGACAATATCAGATACAGGCCGATCGGCATTAGCTACGGGCCGATCGGCGAACTAGCCGTCATTCTCTGGCGATGGCGCAGGCTCCGCTACCATCGCTGCTCCCGCTCTCAGGAATCCAATTGCTGCTCTCGATACTCTCCGTCGTCTTGGGACTAATCCTCTTGATGGGTGCCTCCGACCGATTCGTCGAGTCGGCGGTGCGCCTCGCCAGGACGCTCGGAGTATCCATCGTCCTCATCGGAGCCTTGATCGTCGGCCTCGGAACAAGCCTCCCAGAGCTCCTGGTATCAGCGATCGCCTCGATCGACGGCAACATCGACATCGCCATGGCGAACGTGACCGGGTCCAACGTGGCCAATGTCACACTGGTCCTCGGAGTGGCGGCGATGGCAGCACCGATCATGAGTCGCACGCTGATCTTGCGGCGCGAAGGTGTGCTCATGTTCGTAGCGGTGCTGGGCCTGACGGCGGTGCTATGGGACGGCGAGGTCTATCGATGGGAGGGCGGCCTGCTGTTGTTGGGGATGGCGGTCACCCTGGTGCTCCTCATCCGCTGGTCGGCGAGTGACCCTGACGGGATCATCGAACTCGACGAGGACGAGAAGCACTCCGTCTCAGGAGAGCTGCTGATTGGCGTAGCTGCGCTGGCCGTAACCATCTTTGCGGCCCGCCTTCTGCTCAACGGCGCTCTCGACCTCGGCGAGCGATTTGGGCTCGGCGAGGCGTTCCTCGGGGTGATGCTGGGCGTCGGAACCAGTCTCCCAGAGCTGGCGACAACGCTGGCTGCCGTCCGGCGCCATGAGTCGGACCTGGTCATCGGCAATGTGCTCGGCTCGAACCTGTTCAACTCACTGGCCGTCGCTGGAGCCGCTGCAGTCGCCGGCCCGGGTCCTCTTGTCGATCTCGCCAGACCGGCGTTGGTGGTGATGGTCGTCGTGATCGGGGCGGCCGGTTGGTTCGCCTGGAATGATCGCAAGGTCGTACGTCGAGAAGGAATCGTCCTGCTCGGCATCTTTCTCTTGTTCGCGGTGCTGAGTTACTGAGCGATGACATCCAATGCAGACATCGCCAGAGCGCTCCAGGAACTGGTCGATCTGCTCGTCCTCGCTGAAGGAAGCAAGCAGGCGTTCCGGGTTCGCGCCTACGAGAAGGCGGTGGCGGCAGTTCAGTCACTGCCCCGCGAAGCGGCCGAGCTCAGCGCCGCTGAACTGGAGCGGGTTCCCGGTATCGGCAAGAGCACCGCAGCCAAGATTCGCGAGTACGTCGACAAGGGCTCCATTGCCCGTGTAACCGAACTGCGTAAGCGGTTCCCCGCCGAGATGATGGAGCTGATGCGCATACCCGGTCTGGGACCCAAGACCGTCGTCATGCTGCGCGACCGCCTCGGGGTGACCTCGGTCGAGCAGCTCAAGCAGGCGATCGCCGACGATGCCCTGCAAGGGCTCCCCGGATTGGGAACCAAGTCGCAGCAGAAGATCGCCATTGCAATCGAGCGGCTGGGCCTGCATGGCAAGGATCGGCGCAACCCAATCGCAGAGGCGATGGGCATAGCCTCTCTCGTGGTTGACGCGCTGGCTGCGCTCGATTCCGTCACGCGGGTGCAGTACTGCGGCTCGCTGCGCCGCTTCCGCGAAACGATCGCCGACATCGACATCGTGGTTGCCAGCAACTCTCCCCAGGACGTGATGGAGAGTTTCATCTCCATGTCCCTCGTTGCCGAGGTGATCGGCCATGGGGACACCAAGACCTCTGTGCTGACGGCAACCGGCTTGCAGATCGATGTTCGCGTCGTCAAGCCGAGCCAGTTCGGGGCGGCCATCCTGTACTTCACCGGCTCCAAGCAGCACAACATCGAGCTGCGCCAGAGGTCTATCGACCAGGGCCTGCTTCTCAACGAGTATGGCCTCGAAGAGACGGACGGCGGCAAGGTTGTTGCCTCCCGTACCGAGGCCTCTATCTACAAGGCGCTCGATCTCGACTACATCCCTCCCGAGATGCGCGAGGGTATCGGCGAGATCGAGGCGGCAGCGGAGCGCCAGCTTCCCAATCTGATCGACGTCGGTGACCTACGCGGCGATCTGCACGTTCACTCCACCTGGTCGGGAGATGGGCGGAGCTCGCTCGATGACATGGTGGCCGCCGCCGCCGGGCGCGGCCTCGAATACATCGCAATCACCGAGCATGGCGAGGACCTGGCGATAAACGGCCTCAGCCGAGACCAGATTGCGGCCGAGCGGCGTGAACTCGAACGGTTGCGGCTCGACTATCCGGATCTCACAATCCTCAGCGGCTCTGAGCTCAACATCGATCGCCACGGAAACGTCGACTACGACCCGGATTTCCTGGAGACCTTCGATTGGTGTGTGGCTTCGATCCACACCCACTTCGACCTGTCGGAAGCTGAACAAACTGATCGGCTCCTCACGGCCATGGAGAATCCAGCAGTGAGCGCAATCGGTCATCTCACGGGACGCCGCATCGGTCATCGTCCTGGGATCGAACTGAACGCAAGAGCGGTATTCGAGGCGGCGGCGGCAACCGGGACTGCGCTCGAGATCAACGGTCACCTGCACCGGCTGGATGTGCCGTCAGATCTGCTGCTGCAGGCACGCGGCATCGAGGGTCTCAAGTTCGTCATCTCAACCGACAGCCACCATACGTCCGAGTTCGCCAACCTCGAGTGGGGGGTGCACAACGCACGGCGCGGCTGGGTGGAGCGCTCCTCGGTGATCAATACCCTCCCCTTCGACGAGTTCCTCGAGTTCGTCAACCGCAAGCGGAACTAGAACCGCCCAACCGGTTCTTGCGTAACACGCGGCGCATATCGGCCGCCAGTTACGCAGGAACCGAGCAAGAACGGTTAAGAGATTGGTAATCCCGATTCTGTAGCGGTGGGCATCCAGGGAGCCGTATGGTGACGGACATGTCACCGATGACTATCTCAGCCAACCGAGCCGGACTCGCCGGGGCCATCTCAGTCGCGGTCGCGTTCGCCATCACCGAGCTGATCGCAGGCCTGACCGATCGGGTCCCATCTGCGATCGCAGCAGTGGGTGGCGTAGTCATCGATTGGTCACCGCGGTTCGTCAAGGAATTCGCCATTGCCGTCTTCGGCACGGCCGACAAGGGAGCCCTCGCCATTGGCACCGTCATCGTCGGCCTCATCATCGGCTGGTTCCTTGGCCGGGCCACCCCGCAGCGGCCCTGGCTGCCGCCGGCGGCGTTCGGACTGTTCGCACTGCTGGGGATCATTGCGGCGCTGGGCGAACCCCTGATCAGCCCGGTGCTGACGGTGCTGACAATCCTGCTCGCGGCCGTCGCCGGGGTCGCAGTGCTGCGCACGCTGTTGCATGATGAAGAAGCTCCCACCGATGCCCTGGCCGCAGACCCGCAAAGACGCCAGTTCATTACCAAGGCGGCCGGCCTAGGAACGGTCGCCGCCGTCGCCGGCCTCGGCGGGCGCCGGCTGATCATCGCTAGGTCCGAGGAAGTGCGGCAGTCGGTGGCCCTTCCCGTCGCCGAGCTCACCGTCCCATCGCCACCGCCTGAGGCGCAGTTTGCCTCGATCCCCGATCTGACTCCGATTGTGGTCCCCAACGATGAGTTCTATCGCATCGACACAGCACTGGTGGTGCCCCGACCCGATCCCGAGAGCTGGCGTCTCAAGATCACCGGAATGGTCGACCGCGAAGTCGAGTTCAGTCTCGATGACCTCATAGAACGACCCCTATACGAGCAGTACGTGACAATCAGCTGCGTCTCCAACGAGGTAGGGGGCAGCTTGGTCGGAAACGCCAAGTGGACCGGGGTCCGCCTGGTCGACCTTCTCGACGAGGCCGGTGTCAAGCCCGAGGCCGAACAGCTGGTGGGTCGATCGGTCGACGGCTGGACCGCAGGATTCCCGGTGGGCCTCGCCTATGACGGGCGCGATCCACTGCTGGCCATCGGCATGAACGGAGAGCCGCTGCCTCCCCGGCACGGCTTCCCTGCACGCCTCATCGTGCCCGGCCTCTACGGCTACGTGTCCGCGACGAAGTGGATCGAGGAGATCGAGCTGACCACCTGGGACGGTTTCGACGGGTATTGGGTTCCACGCGGCTGGGCGAAGGAAGCCCCGGTGAAGACCCAGTCCCGGATCGACCACCCTCGCAATGGGCAGACCGTGGCAGAGGAGCCGCTGGTCCTGGCTGGGGTGGCCTGGGCGCCGACTCGCGGGATCGACAAGGTGGAGGTGCAGCTCGACGACGGGGATTGGGTTGAGTGCGAATTGACCGCACCGCTCTCCGATAAGGCATGGGTCCAGTGGAAGGCGGAGGTCCCGGCGCAGCCCGGACCCCATCAAGCCCGGGTGCGGGCAACCGACGGCACCGGCGAAACCCAAACCGCGGTGCAAGCGCGGCCTGCGCCCGATGGCGCAACCGGCCATCACACCATCAACTTCAACGTGGCATAGGTCACCCTCAGCCGGGAGGGGTCAACACCAGCTTGCCCTCGGCCCCCAGCTCCACATCTGCCCGCTCCCACTCCATCGGGAAGTACTCCCCCTCCAACCACGGCTCGATCATGTCCTGGTAGTGGGAGCTATAGGCATGGCCGGACTGGCCCGTTGTGTGAATCGCCAGGCTGTTGGCTAGGTCACCCATGTCGACGATCATGCGCAGCGAGGGAACCCAAGTCACCTCGTAGCCCTCGTCCGCGTACCACCCAACGGCGTTGACGATATCGGTGCCGCCGGCTGCCGGATACGGGCCCCGGTTGAACCTTCCCTCGATCAGGCCGACCCCGGACTCGCCGAGTGTTTCGTTGCGGAAGGAAGCCCCGTGGATCTGCCCCCACTCCCACTCATCGGGTTTGTCGCCGAGCAGCTCCTGCAGCTCCTCCACACCGGCCCGGAACGCTGCCTGCAGAATGGCTGTGCGGTCTTCGACCTCGCCCGTGGTGGAGTCGTCCCAGATCGGGGCATCGGGGAAGTTCATAAGCCGGGCGACCGCAAGCGACCAGCGCCCGCCACCTTCGGGCCAGAAGTCCTCAACCACATCGTCCTGAAATGTGAGGCGGAGGAGGTGCCGCCAGGTCGCTTCGAAGATCGCAGCTCCGGCTGAGTCGGCGTCGTTGTTGCGATCCCACGCGGCCAGCAGCTCCTTGGCTCGCACCAGCACGCCACCGTCCCCTCCCACGACCTCCAGGTTCAAGATCCAGGGCAGCAGCCGGTCCGCATGCCGGTTGTAGTTGTCGAATTGCATCGCAGCCAGGTAGTCGAGATCGATCGACGGATTCGCCTCGATCATTTCGACGATCCGAGCCGCCCTGTCTCCGTAGTTCCAGTCGGTAGTGAGCAGGTAGGGATAGCTACCGTCCACGACGGGGTTGTTGGCCGTGACGATGTAGCCCTCGGCCGGGTTGAAGACGAACGGCAACTCATCGAACGGGATGTAGCCGGTCCACTCGTAGTCGTCGGTCCAGCCCGGAACCGGGATTCGACCGTCGCCGTTGCTACGAATGGGAATCAGCCCCGGGGCCTGATATCCGATGTTGCCGTCCACATCTGCATAGACCATGTTCTGTGATGGCACGTCGAATAGTCGCAGCGCATCGCGGAACGACTCGAAATCGTGGGCCAGATCGATCTGCAGTACCGCATCCACCAGCGAGGAGTTCTCCTCGAGCGCGGTCCAGCGCATTGCTATTGCGTAGTCGGCCGGCAGCGGGATCCCGGCGTTGTCGGTGAAGTCTTCCAGGACGCCGAAGTCGTCGGAGATGATCGGGCCGTGCCGGGTACTACGAATGGTGACGGTCACGGCATCGCCTCCGGCCACCTCGATCGTCTCCTTGCGCACCTCCATGTCGACCCACTCACCGTTGACCTCGTACTGAAAGGGGTTGGCAGGGTTGATTCGCTCTACGTATAGGTCGATGACATCGGGCGCCAGATTGGTCAGTCCCCAGGCAACGCGATCGTTGTGCCCGATGATCACCCCCGGCATGCCGGCGAAGGAAAAGCCGGCAACATCAAATGGGCAGGCCTCACTCTTCGGCGCACAGTGCAGGCCCACCTGGTACCAGATCGACGGCATGCGAATCCCCAGGTGGGGGTCGTTGGCCAGGAGCGCAGAACCTGTTGCACTGCGCTCGGGACCGATCACCCAGCTGTTTGATCCAATGCCGATGCCTGAGCCGCCGGTGGCCACGTCGAGCAGGGCTGCGTTGCGCGCCGTCGCACCGACGGTCTGCAGGATCTCGATCGGCGGCGCGTCGAGACCGGGGCCCGCAACCCGCGGTGCTGAATTGCCGACGATGACCGGGTGCTCTTCAGGGTACGGAGGGTAGAAAGCCTCCACCTCCGTAGGCGTGAAGTCGTCGAGGAGAAACGACCGCTCGATCTCGTCCATCATGTTGCTGCGGAGATCCCACGCCATCACCTTGCCCCATAGGACCGAGTCGATCGCCGTCCAGGGTTCTGGCGTGTAGTTGCGGTTCACGGCTTCCATGACCGTGTACTCGAAGCCCAGTTCAGCCGGAGATCTCTGCCCGAGATAGCTGTTCACTCCTGCGACATACCCGGCGAGGGCTTCCTTACCGAGATCGCTGGTAGCGACGTATTGGCCACTCGCCAGATCGCTCCATCCCATGGTTCGCAGGAAGGCGTCCGTCTCCACCTGATCCTCGCCAAACATCTCCGCAAGTCGTCCCGAGCCGATGTGCCGCCAGGTGTCCATTTGCCAGAACCGGTCTTGAGCGTGAACGAATCCTTGGGCGAGAAACAGATCGTGGACCGTGGAGGCATAGATGTGAGGAATGCCGTGCTCGTCCCGGATTACTTCGACATCTCCATCCAAGCCGGCGATCTCGATGTCCCCGGAGATCTGTGGAAAGGGCCGCCGCGTTGACCACAACAGGAACAGGATCAGAACCACGAAAACCGCAGCCAACCCGGTTGCCGACCATTTGAGAACTGCGAGAGTTCGACGGAACCGCGGCGGGGCTTCCGAGACTGCCTGGTCAAATCCGTCGTCGAATTCGACGTTTTCTTCGCCGCTCACACCGGAAGAGTACTGAGCTGCAGGGACGCCTTCCAGCCGACGCCGGGCGCCGGGATCGGCGTGGTGTTGGCTTATCATCTGAGTATGACCACTCCAGAAGAGAACAACGAAGCTGCCGAACGACCCAAAGAATTGCCGCTCCAGGCCCAGGTCGTCGAAGAGGAAGACCCCGAGGCACCTCAGGAGGATTCTGGGTCCTTCATAACCGAGCCATCCAAGCTGATCAGGATCGCCTCCATGACTCGAGCCATGCTCGACGAGGTCCGACAAGCCCCGCTGGACGAACTAGGCCGTCGCCGCTTGGGCGAGATCTACACGAACTCTCTCGACCAGCTACGGGAATCTCTCAGCGACGACCTGCAAGAAGAGCTCGAATCGATCTTCCAGCCGCTGCATCAGGAGGAAACCTCAGAGTCGGAGCTCCGTATCGTCCAAGCCCAGCTGGTGGGATGGCTCGAAGGTCTGTTCCACGGCATCCAGGCTTCTCTGTTCAGCCAGCAGGCAGCCGCCGCGGCCCAGCTGGACGAGATGCGTCGCAGACGCGCTCTCGAGGCTGCGTCCGAGGAGCCAGGCAGGTCGCCGGGCCAGTATCTCTAATCGGTCCGCACGGCTGCAGGGCGCCGCGGGCAATTCTCAGGTGACAGTCCTGTCGCGTAACGCAGCTTGGGCTGCGGCCAGGCGGGCGATGGGCAACCTCGGTGGACTGCACGAGACATAGTCCACGCCCCATCTGTGGAAATGCCCGATGGACACCGGATCGCCACCGTGTTCCCCGCAGACTCCGATTTCCAGTCCAGGGTTGGCAGCCCGCCCCGCCTCGATTGCATGTTCGATGAGCCGGCCGACTCCGTGTTCGTCAATCCGCTGGAACGGGTTGACCGGCATCAAGCCCTGGTTCACATAGGTCCGCAGAAACGCCTCCTCCGCATCGTCACGGCTGAGACCCATCGTTGTCTGCGTCAGGTCGTTGGTGCCGAATGAGAAGAAGTCGGACTCCAGGGCTAGGTCCCCGGCCGTGAGCGCGGCCCGGGGTAGCTCGATCATGGTTCCGATCGCTACCTCGAGCAGCCGACCAGCCGAGTGCACCTCCTCCTCGATCATGTCACGCACCAGGTGCAGCTCCTCGATGCTGCCGACCAGCGGGATCATGATCGCCAGCCGCGGATCGCCGCCGGCGTCCAGCCTGCGTCGGACGGCTTCCAGCGCCGCCAGGACCTGCACTCGGTAGATGTCCGGCATGACAACGGCCAGCCGCACCCCGCGCAACCCGAGCATCGGGTTCACCTCAGACCATTGCTCGATCGCATCGTCCAGCCTCTCCAGGTCTTGAACCGGAAGCCCGCCATGGCGCCGGTCGGCAATCTGCAACTCGACCTCGAGCTGCGATGGGAGAAACTCGTGCACTGGAGGATCTAGTAGCCGGACAACAACCGGAGTGCCATCCATTGCCTCCAGTAATTCCTCGAAGTCGCCGACCTGAAGGTTCTCCAGCTGTTCGAGTGCCGCGGCCCGATCGTGCCCGTCCTCGGAGAGCAGGATGCGGCGCACTACTGCGAGGCGTTCACCGTGGAACATGTACTCGGAGCGGGCCAGACCGATGCCGTCGGCGCCGGCGGTACGCGCCATCGCTGCAGCCCGCGCAGTGTCGGCGTTGGCCCAAACCCCGAGCTTGCGAGCCGCATCTGCCCATTCGAGGAGTTGATCGAGATAGGACGCGCCGGGAGGTTGCGCTACGTCCCGCTGCCCGGCGTAGACCATTCCGGTGGCACCATCAATGGTTAGCGAATCGGCCCCCGTGAACGTCTTTGCTCCTATTCGGATCGTGCCTGCCGACAGGACGACGTCTGCTATCCCGGTTACTGCCGGCGTTCCTGCGGCTCTGGCGGCAACGGCGGCATGGGAGGTTCGCCCTCCGTGGCTGGTGATTAGACCGGCTGCGCTCACCACACCGTCGAGATCTCTCGGCAGCACTTCGCGCAGCGCCAAGATCACATGCTCCCCATGCTCGCCGGCGGTAATCGCATCATCGACCGAGAACACCAGCCGACCGCTAGCTGCCCCAGGCGAAGTGGCCGAGCCGACGGCCACTGGTTCTTCCTGAGGCACGGTTGCCAGCCGGGGGTGCAGCATGGCGGCGAGGCTTTCGGGATCCACCGCAAGGAGTGCTTGATCCTGAGTCAAGAGTCCTTCGCTCACCATGTCCACGGCGACTCGAACTGCGGCTTCCGGAAACCGTTCAGCGGGGCGCGCCTCGATCAACCACACCCGGCCCTTCTCGCGGATGAATTCGAGCCGAACCATATCGGCTCGTGATTGTTCCAAGCGAGCGGCTGCATCGACCACGAGATCATGGGCCTCCACCGCCGTTGCACGCAACGGCTCGAGCCCCGGATACTTGGCCAGCGACTCAGGTCGGTTGGTACGGGGTGAATACACGCCGGTTGCGGTACGGCAGCCGTCCGCCGGATCGCGGCTGATCACGACGCCCGCTCCGGAGTCGTCGTCGACGACCCCGAAGATCATGGGATGGACCACCACCCCCATCCCGATGTCGTCGGAAAGATTGCGGGCGCGCCGAAAACGACGCGCCTCGATCCGGTCCCACGAAGCGAAGACCGCCTCGATGCCTTCGAGGATTTGGCTGGGTAGGTCTGTCGGGAGGGGGCGCTGCGATACGTCGATGATGACTGTCTCGTATGCATCGCATACCGCCTCGATCTGTTGTGCGCTCCACTCGGTTCGGTCCAACGGTCCGACTATCTCGGCAACGATTCCCGAATAGCGTGCGGGCAGGAGCCTGCGCAGCCGCCCGATTGCCTTGAGAAAGCCCAACCGGGTCCCCAATGCGAGCAGGTCGCCACCCCACGTCGCCACCTCTTCGAGGGTTTCTGGGGTGACGCCCAGGTGGAGCGCTGAGTCGAAGAGGCCGGGCATCTCAACCGCCGGGCTCGAACGCACCGAAAAGAGCACGGGACGATCCGGCTCGATCACCCGCATTCTGGAGTCGGCTCGTTGCAGCGCCGCCATGACCTCGTCCCAGGCATCGGCGGGAAGGTCTCCTGTCTCCAGGAAGCGCCGGCATGCGACATCGCTGATCGCAAAGCCCGGCGGAACCGGAAGCCCTAGCTGCGCCATCTCCGCGAGAGCGCGCCCGCGGACGCCGACCCGGGGGGCCAGATCGCTCAGGTCGGAGCCGTAGTCACCAACGTATTTCACGGACATCCGTCTCCAGCAGAGATCCAATCCGGGGGGCAGCGACGAACAGTGTTAACGGAATGTGAAAATGCCTTGACCGAACCAGAATGTGGGTGCATCATCGGCACCCGCCCTCTCTTGTAGACGGAATAGGCGAATTGATTTTCGCGTTGTAGAGGGTACTTGCGCCCGAGAAAGGGGTGTACGCAATGGTGATGGCACTGGACGGGCAGCTTTGGGAGCCCGAGCACGAATGGCGTGATGACGCCGCGTGTTCCGGCGCCGACGCCGACCTCTTCTTTCCGCCTGGGGAGGACGAAGCCGCCGCGATGCCCGCCAAGCGAATCTGTGCACTGTGCCCCGTGCAAGACGAGTGTCTGCAGTATGCCCTCGCCACCAACCAGACCGAGGGTGTCTGGGGTGGGATGAGCTCAGGCGATCGGCGCCGCCTCCGCCGCCGCATCCGCGACCGCGAACGCCGCAAGCGCGCCAGCTAGTCAGGTTTCAATCAGGCTTCGGTGACTGTCACCGAGTTGATGACACAATCGTCGTGAGGCCGATCCTGGGCACCGGTCGGGGTGGCCGCAATCGAATCCACCGCATCCATGCCGTCGGTTACCTTGCCGAAGATGCTGTACGAGTGCGGTAGTCCGTAGTCGCGGTGCATGATGAAGAACTGGGACCCATTGGTGTTGGGGCCGGCGTTGGCCATTGCCACCGTGCCACGGCTGTAGTCGCCCGGGCCTTCGAGCTCGTCACGGAAACGGTATCCGGGACCACCCATTCCGGTGCCGGTCGGGTCGCCCCCTTGAATCATGAACCCGGAGATGACCCGGTGGAAGATGACGCCGTCGTAGAAGCCTTCTCGTGCCAGGAACACGAAATTGTTGACCGTCTGAGGCGAATTCGTCGCATCGAATTCGATCGCAATGTCGCCGTGGTTGGTATGCAGGGTCGCCGAATAGGCCTTGGCGAGATCGATCGTCATCTCGGGCGGGGAGTTGTACTGAGCCATTTCATCTCCGTTCTTGGGTCTTGGTCGAACTGTCAGTCAGCGCCGGCGCCGACCGCGTGACATGGGGTGGGAGCGCCTGCCGCGGAACGGGGCAAGCTCGGGGTCGGGCTTCCAAGCGGTGAGATCAGCAAGACGCTCGTCGTTGGAAAACATCTTGATGATCGGCACATTGAGCCCGGCACGGCGCTGGATGCCGAGCACTTCATTTACTTGATCCCACTCCACAAAGGTGACAACCAGGCCCGACTCGCCGGCGCGGGCGGTCCGGCCGGATCGGTGAACATAGGTCTTGGGGTCATCGGGTGGGTCGTAGTGAACCACGACGTCGACGTCGTCGATGTGCAGACCGCGGGCTGCAACATTGGTGGCGACCAGAACCGGGCTCTTCCCCGACGCAAAAGCTGCCAGCGCCCGGTCGCGCTGGCGCTGTTGCAGATCGCCGTGGATGGGATTGGCGGCAATGTCGAGCTTCTGTAGTTCGCGGGCAACCCGGTCGCATTCGGCCTTGGTGCGAGTGAACAGCAAGATCCGCCCCGACGCCTCAGCGATGGCCGCCGCCACTTTCACCTTGTCCATGTGATGAACCTTGAGGAAGCGATGCTCCATCGTCTCAACGTTGTCCTCACCCGGTTCGGCGTTGTGCCGCGCGGGATCCTCCATGTAGGCGCTCACCAATGTCCCTACCTGACCATCCAGCGTTGCGGAGAAAAGCAACGTTTGGTGCTCTGTTGAGACCCGGCTCATGATGCGGCGTACCTGCGGCAGGAACCCCATGTCGGCCATCTGGTCCGCCTCGTCGATCGCCACCATCTGGACGTCGTCGAGGAAGATCTCGCGTCGATCGATCAGATCTATCAGCCGTCCCGGGGTAGCGATCACGATTTCGACCCCACTGCGGAGGGCTCTTGTCTGAACTCCCATCGAAGACCCGCCGTAGACGGCTGCGGTCTTGAACCCGCGAGATCCTGCGAGATCCTCGAGCACGGACGACACCTGCTGGGCCAGCTCCCGGGTCGGGACCAGCACGAGCGCGAGCGGCTTCTTCGGCTGAGCTTCGTCCAGCTGTTGAACCATCGGCAGCCCGAACGCCAGTGTCTTCCCGGAACCGGTCTTGGCCTTGCCGCAGACGTCCCGGCCCTTGAGAGCGTCGGGAATGGTCAGAGCCTGGATTGGAAACGGAGAGCTGATTCCCTGGGATTCGAGAAGAGCCACGAGATCGCGCTCAACGCCAATTGATTCAAAGGTTGCGGTGTCGGTGAAACTCATCAGTCGTCTTGGTAAGAGGTACGCCCCACCCGCCGCCGGCGGTTGGAGCGCCGACACTAGCCGGAGCCAGCGGCCCTGCTGTCGATTAGCGCCACGAAGACAGGGCGCGCTGGTGGTGGCGGGCCAAGCCCCGCTGTTCGAGTTCGGCGTTCAGCTCTGCACCGGTGAGGACGATCAGCCCGGACATGAAGAACCAAAGCAGCAACACGATCACTCCAGTCAGCGCGCCATAGGTGGCGTTGAAGGATCCCAGGTTGTTCACGTACACGGAGAACCCGACGGTCGCCAGCAACCACAGCACTGCGACCGCAAGCGCGCCCATGGATACCCAAGGCGACAGTGCGGCAGGACGATTCGGCGCGATCTTGTAGAGCAGACCGAGACCGACGATGACGGCGACGAAGATGACCGGCCAGCGCCCGATCTCGATCAGTCGCCGCGTTTCGTCTCCGGCACCGACTTCGCTCATGAGATCGGGGAGGAAGGTAACAGCCGATGCGGCGGCAGTAATGAACACGATCAACCCGATGGTGATGGCGAATGCCATGCCACGGAGGACGATGAAAGGCCGGTTTTCTGGTGTCTCGTAAGCAATGTCGATCCCGGTGATCAGGGCCTTGGTGCCGGCAGACGCCGACCACAGGGCGATGATGATGCTGACGACCGCGGTGACACCCAACCCCGACCCGGAAGCGTCAACGACTTCGGTTAGCTGTGCCTCGATGAACTTGGCGGTCTCTTCAGGTAGAGCCGACGAGATCTCCTCTATTTGAGCGGTCAGGTCAGCGGGGTCGAGAACCAGCCCGTAGATCGAAACGGCCGCAATCGCCGCCGGGAACAGTGCGAGAAATGCGTAGTAGGAGAGACTCCCGGCAATCATCGGCATATGGTGTTCCCGAAGACGGCCGATTACCGACTTCGTGACCGCAAGCGGCTCGTCGAACCAGCGCGACGCTGTCAACTCCTCTGTGTCGACCGGGCTCTCCTCCGAAAGGACGGGCTCGGCGCGCGGCCGCAGCCGCGCAATCGCCACTGCGGCAGCAATGGCCCCCAAGAACACGCTGAAGAACTGGCTCATCAGAACTCGACGGTAGTGGAACTGCCCCCGATCAACCGAGCATGTCGGAGTCGATGGCAAACAGCTGACCGGAACCTGCCGTCACCGCCGGAGCGCAACCAACAGCTTGAGGCAAGATCTGCGCCGCATAGAACCGAGCAGTGTCGATCTTGGCTTGCAGCCATGGATCGTCGCCGTTCTCGTTGAGCAGCTCACCGGCTACCGCCGCCTGACGTGCCAGGTAATAGCCACCCGCCACAACCCCAAACTGCCGCAAATAGGGTGCCGCCCCCGCTAGACCGTCGTTGGGGTCACTCGCCGCCATCAGCCAGTCAGTCGTTTCCCGCAGCCCGGCAACACCGGCAGCGAGGGACTCACCGATTTCGGCCAGACCGTTGCCGCTCGAACGCAGACTGTCCGCCGTCGCCTGCATCTCGTCGAGATAGGCACTGACGACGGCGCCTTCCGCCATAGGGAGCTTGCGCATCACGAGGTCGATGGCCTGAATGCCGTTGGTGCCCTCGTAGATGGGAGCGATCCGCGAGTCGCGCCAATGCTGGGCGGCACCGGTCTCCTCGACGAAACCCATGCCGCCGTGAATCTGGACGCCGAGCGATGTGAGTTCCACCCCGAGGTCGGTCGCCCACGCTTTGGCCACCGGCGTGAGCAGCGCCATGCGGTTGGATCCCTGCAACCGCGCCTCCGCGTCGGCACCGTGATGCCGCAGGTCCCCTGCAGCAGAGGTGTCGAGAAGCAGGGCTCGCATCGCTTCGATGTTGGCCTTCATGGTCAGCAGCATGCGACGCACGTCTGGATGCTCGATGATCGGCGATGCCTCACCCTTGGGGGCACCGATTGCGCGCCCCTGCCGGCGTTCTTTGGCGTAGGCAAGCGCCAGCTGATAGGCGCGCTCGGCGAGCCCGAGACCCTCCAGCCCGACATGCAGCCTGGCGTCGTTCATCATCGTGAACATGCAACGCATCCCGGCATTGACCTCGCCAACGAGGTAAGCCACCGCCCCCCGCTGCTCGCCGTAAGCCATCACTGCGGTGGGGCTGGCGTGGATTCCGAGCTTGTGTTCGACGCCAACACATTCGACGTCGTTGCGCTCGCCGAGACTGCCATCGGGGTTGACCAGGAATTTGGGGATGAGGAATAGCGAGATGCCCTTTGTGCCGGGGGGCGCCTCGGGTGCCCTGGCGAGGACAAGGTGGATGATGTTCTCGGCCATCTCGTGCTCGCCCCAGGTGATGAAGATCTTGGTCCCTTGCACCCGCCAGGTGCCGTCGTCCTCCGGCCATGCTTTGGCCCGCAACGCCCCGACATCGGACCCGGCCTCGGGCTCTGTCAACGCCATGGTGCCCGTCCATTCCCCCGTGATCAGCTTCTCGAGGTAGACGGCTTTCAGTTCGTCGCTGCCGTGGGCCTCGAGCGCTTCCACTGCACTCGAGGTGAGCATGGGGCACAGCGAGAACGCCATATTGGCCTCGGTCAACATCTCCTGAACGGCGGTGGACATGACGCTGGGGAAACCGTGTCCGCCGTACTCCATGTCACCCTTGATCGCACCCCAGCCGGATTCGACGAATTGCTGGTAGGCCGCAGCCAGTTCAGTGGGAACAGTGACGGAGCCATCGTCGTTGCGTTGGATCCCCTGAGTGTCGCCAATGGTGTTGGTCGGAGCAATGACCTCAGAGAAGAAACGGCCCGCCTCGTCGAGGGCGTCGTAGACATCTTCGGCTTCGACGTGTTCGAAGCCGGGTAGATCGGACACTCCCTCCAGGTCGGCTATGTGCTCGAGGACGAACTTGATATCGCGCAGCGGGGGCCGGTAGTCACTCATGTCGCCAGGATAGAGGTAGACCGCTGCTTCCCGTCCGCCTCCCCCCACCGGTTCTGGCGGGTTTCTGGACGCAATGCCGGTACGCGAGTACGCCAGAAACGGGTGGTTGGAACCTATTCTGCGCGGGAGAACGTCGAATCCCTAGCAGCCACCGAGAGGGAAAGGGCGGACGATAGATGGCCAACGCCGAAAACGGCCGGTTCGCCGGACGGTGGGGCGGCGCCCTGACAGTGGCCCTTGCGCTCGTAGTCATCGCCGCCGCACTGGCATCGAACGACGACACTGCGCCGGTTGGAACTACCGGCCCGGAGCCCACCGGTGCGGCGGGACCCAACGCGGTACTTGCTCTGGCCCGACCCGATGAGCCGCTATCCGTCCGGCTCAGTACCGGTACCGCTCAGACCGTAGAGATCGCCGAACCGATCACGGTCGTTGCAGGACAACCGCTCGACGACGATGCCGTGGCTGAGATCCTCACCAGACTTCCCGAGTGGATCCGGCCCGACAGCGATCGCCTCGACTTCAACCGACCGGCCGAGACGCTGCGGCCCCCACTGGTCGGCGAGACGATCGATGTTCCGTTCCCTGCGGACACTGACGATCCCGTCCCAGAGGTCCCAGCCGGTCCCCTCGAAGTACTGAGATTCCAGCCCGAAGGGGCGGTGAGTATCGCTCCATTCATTAGCGTCACCTTCAACCAGCCGATGGTGCCGCTGGCGACCCTGGAGCAACTCGACTCTCGCGACGTCCCCGTCACCATCACGCCCGAGCTACCCGGTGGCTGGCAGTGGATCGGAACCCGCACCTTGCGGTTCGAGCACGATCCCACCCTGTTCGATCGCTTGCCCATGGCCACCGAGTACCGCGTGACGATCCCGGCAGGGACGGTTTCCCAAACGGGTGGCGAGCTGGCGGAGACGGTGAGCTGGGAGTTCACCACCCCGCCGGTTCGGGTGGAGTCCTTCGAACCGCAGAACGATTCCCTGCAACTAGAACCGGTTTTCCTGGCAACCTTCAACCAGCGCATCGATCGCTCTGCGGTGTTGGGCACCATCAAGCTGAACGCTGACGGAGTAGAGCAACCGCTCCGCATCGCCACCGAGGCGGAGATCGACGGTGACGAACGGATCGCAGGCCGGGTAGACAGCCTGCTGGAGGATCGCTGGCTGGCGTTCCGCGCCACCGAGCCTTTCGCTCCCGACACCCAGCTCCAGATCTTCATAGGGCCCGACACTCCCTCGGCCGAAGGTGCCCGGGTCTCCACCGAGCGCCAACTGTTCACGGCTCGCACATACGCACCATTGCGCATCGATGACTGGTCGTGTCGCGGCTTCGATCGCTGCGAACCAGGTCGCGGGCTGTCCATCAGCTTCAACAACCCCCTCGACATAGACAAGTTTGAGCCTTCGATGGTCGCAGTCGAACCTGAGCTGCCCGGCATGACCGTGCAGGCCCGCTTCGATTCGGTCTACATCGAGGGTGCGACCGTTGGTGGCACCACCTATGCGGCAACCGTGTCGAAGGACATAGAGGACACGTTCGGCCAGACGCTTGGAGAGAACGAAACCGTTGAGTTCCGCATCGACGATGCCCGCCCCCAACTCGATCAGTTCCGGGATCGGCTGATCACCCTCGACCCTCTGGCGCCCGACCCATCGCTCGGCATCACCACCGTCAATCACACCGAATTGCGAGTGCGGCTGTTCAAGGTGGACGTCGATGACTGGGCATCGTACGTCAGGTACTGGGACGAGCGCTGGAATGATCGGGAACCACCACCGCCGCCGGATTGGGACGAGGTGTTCGATCGCAAGGTCGACACCAACGCCAGGCCGAATGAGCTCACTGAAACCACCATTGATCTCGACAGCGCGCTGGGCGGCCGCGCTGGGCACGTCATCGTGCTAGTTGAGCCGAGCGGGCGCCTGGCCGACCTGACTCCGAACGACGACGACTACTGGCGCAATCGACCAGCGATCGTCTGGGCTCAGGCAACCAACATCGGCGCCGATGTGTTCGAGGCTCCAGATGAGCTTGTTGTTTGGGCCACCGATCTCCGCACCGGCCAGCCGCTGGCCGACGTAGCGGTCTCAGTCGACGGCGCGACGATCGCCACTACCAACGGCGACGGCTTGGCTACAACACAAGCCGCGGCCGCATCCTCCGAACGGCGGCCGCTGGTTGTCCGGCTCGACGAGGACAGCGCAATCGTCGAATCGAGCTGGGACCCGCGTCCGCAAAGCGACTCCTCGCTCTGGTACGTCTTTGACGACCGGCAGATGTACCGGCCGGGCGAAACCGCCAGAATCAAGGGCTGGGTGCGCCGGCTCACCCTGAGCGATGACGCGCAACTGGCTTCCGTCTCTGCCGACGCCACTATCAGCTACCAGGCAAGCGACTGGTACGGCAATGAGATCGGGACCGGAACAGTCGACGTCAATGCTCTCGGCGGATTCGACTTCGAGATCGACATCCCGCCCGGCGCCAACCTCGGTCAAGCGTGGATCTCGCTGGACATCAGTTCGGGGGGCGGCCACACCCACACCATCCAGATCCAGGAGTTCCGCCGACCCGAGTTCGAGGTCGCCACTCGCGCCGAATCCGCAGGCCCGTACGTGGTTGGCAAGCCCGCTACTGTCGCCGTCCAGGCCGACTACTTCTCCGGCGGCCCCCTCCCCGACGCCGCGGTCGAGTGGACGGTGACCACCCGTCAGGCCACCTACTCGCCACCCAATTGGGACGACTTCGCCTTTGGGGTGTGGATCCCGTGGTGGTTCTACGGCGACTTCTACGGCGGATTTGATGGCGGCTACTACGAGAGCGACGTGGGTTTCGGTGACTTCTGGCCCGACGTTGATCCGGCTGAGGTGGAGACCTTCTCGGGCCGAACGGACGCCGGTGGTACGCATTACCTGCAGATGGATTTCGACGGCGACGGGGAAGGGCTCCCGACGACGGTCTCCGCCGAGGCAACCGTCTTCGACGTGAACCGCCAAGCCTGGTCCGACGGCACCGACCTGCTGGTTCACCCCGGCGAGCTTTATGTCGGTCTACGCAGCCAGCGGACCTATGTGGAGAGCGGCGAACCGATCATCATCGAGGCCGTCGTCACCGACATCGACGGCAATGCGGTCGCCCGGCGAAACATCGCCATGGAGGCCGGCCGGATGGAATGGCGATTTCTCGACGGGAGCTGGGAAGAGGTCCCGGTTGAGATCCAGAGCTGTGGTGTCACCTCAACCGAAGACCCGGTCGAGTGCGAGTTCACAACCGACAT
>JASJEG010000027.1 GCA_030064765.1 Acidimicrobiia bacterium
ATCGTCCTGCGGGTGGCCCGGATGGTGGACCGCAACGAGTACAAGCGACGGCAGGCTGCTCCGGGGGTGCGGATCACTCAGAAGGCGTTTGGGAAGGATCGGCGACTCCCGATCACCAACCGGTTCAAGGATTGACCCCACTGTTTCTGTCACATGGCGATGACAGGGTGGGATCATGGAAAGCTTCACTTTCGCCGATGAGACACTGTTCCAAATAGATGCCGCAATCGCTCGGAACGGCTTCTACCCCAGTGCCGTCCTGGACGATCCCTCCTGGCTCTACACCGTGGGCTTGCTCAGCACGTGGTCGCATCCCGAGTTGATCGTCTTCGGCCTCCACCCTCACGATGCCTATGGAGTTATCAACGCAGTCGTGGATGACATCCGGTCGGGCGCCATCCGCCCGGTGGGCCATGACGAGCCTTTCGACATCGAAGGGGTGGGCTCGTGCCTCATCCCCGTGCTAGAGGACTACTGGAAGTACCCGTGTGATTATCTCATCGGTGCCAGCCACTATTACGGGGCCACGGGTGCCCCCCTCGACCGGCGGGCGCTACAACTCGTCTGGGCGGACGAAGAGGGACGATTCCCCTGGGATGAGTCTTTCAGCGTTGACCTCGCCGGTCGGCAGCCACTGCTGGATCGCCCCGGTGGGTTCAGCGAGCAGCCGTGGACGGATCGCTGCACCTGGCGGTAGCCGTCCCTCCCTCATTAGATCGATACCGGTTGATCGGGGACGACGCGGCGCCACTGCAGTATCGATCGACTCTTGCGGAGTCCGTTGACCCAAAAGGGATCCTTGTCGATGAGAGCTTCGACCGCATCCCGGTCCGGAGCCTCGACGATCCACATGGCTCCCACGGGCGCACCGTCGGGTTCGACGCGTAACGGTCCGGCCGCAACGATCTGATCGGTGTGCGCTTCGAGAAAGGCCATGTGGCTTTGGGCGTGGGCGTTTCTGACCTGTAGAGCGGCTGGGTCGTCTTCGAAGCTGGCGATGAACAACATGGCGCCGATGCTAGATGTGATTGACCTCGATCATCTGGCTCTACATGCCCCAGTAGCTGCGGATGCTGGGGACGTGATGCTGGATCAACCCTTCGCCATTGCGGATTACCACGTGGGTCGTTTGCATGGGTCCGGTGTCCGTTTCCACAGTTGCGTCCCACATGACGAGATCGCCGGCGTCCTGGAACTGGTCCAACGAAATCACCTCGTAGCGCCCGTGGGCGGCAACCCGACTCGCCAGCAGCTGCCGAATCTCCTCGCGCCCGGAGGCCACCCGATAGAAGAGAACGACCTTGGCGTCTGGGGCGTAGAGCTCTACCAGTGCGTCGATGTCGCCATCTGACATCAGCGTCGCAAACCGATCTACCAACGCTCGGCCGGATCCAGCCATGCGGCCTCCTTACGAATCGCACTTCCCACGGTACCTGGGCCCGGCATCCCTTGGTACTCAGCCCGCACCAGCTACCCGTTCGGCAAAATCGACTAGCTCGGCGACATGCTTGCGGGTGAGCCCCACGGTCCGATCGGTCTTGAGCAGCAACGTTGGAGACTCTCGCCGGCTTGCCCAGCGTGCAACCGCATCATCGAGATCGTCATCGATCCAAGCCACCGGCCTGTCGGCAACGTAGGAGTCGACATCCGGCAGTTTCCACAGGGGAACACCGAAGACCGGTAGTTGGGTGAACTCGATGACCGGCAATTGCGGCAGACCGAGCAACGGTGCGAGCAATCTGGCAGCCTCGTGCTCCCAGCCCGTCGCCCAAACCAGTTCGAACTGCTCACCCAGCGTGCGCAACCAGCCGCCGTGAGCTGGATTCAGCCAAACGTGATGCTCCCGGCCATTGGCGGCTAGCACCGTATGTCGATTGAAGCCCGGCGGGGGCGTCGCAAAGGCGAACGGTGCCAGCACCCCGTCTACGTCGACCAGCAAGTACGGCGTCTGCGACATGGACATCCCCCGATCATATGCCAATGCCGACCGCGGGGATTCGAGGCCTTGCCGGGAGATCTACATTGGTGGGATGGAGAGCTTCCCGTTCCGCTTCGACCGACGCTACGTTCCTCTGCTGCTAGGCATTGGAGTGCGCCCGGGGAATGCCTCGGTAACACTCACGGACGATGACCGATTGGTCGCCAAGTTCGGGCGGTGGGAGGTCGACACGCCACTGACCAACATCGACTGTGTGCAAATCACCGGTCCTTATCGCGGCTACAGGGCGATCGGTGTTCGCGGCTCCGTAGTCGACCTGGGCCTCACATTCGGTTCCTCCTGCAAGGGCGGGGTGTGTGTGACATTCCACGAGCCCGTCCCCAAACTGTTGCCAGGCATGAAGCACCACCCGGGATTGACCGTTACCGTTGCTGATTTGGAAGGCCTCGCCGCCGCCGTCGAGGAGCGGAAGGGCTAGAAGTCCTTCCCAACTCTGGCCAGGATCTCCTTGCATTCCTCGTGGGCAGCTTCAAACTCCGCTATGTCGCCTTTGCTGTCTCCTCCGAGCTCGATCGTCCCACCCCTGAGGTCCGGGTCTGGCATGTCAATGCCTTGCTCCCGCATGCAGCCGGCGTATTCGAGCAGCGCATCCTCGAACTCAACTGCGGAGCTGGGATTGACTGATTTGAGCGCGATGCCGTCGAGGTGCTGTTCACATTCGGCGAACACTGCATCCATCTCTGCCTTGGCGGCCTCCGGATCTGCATCGGGTGAAACCGTGAACTCGATCGGGGCCAGCTGCAGGTTGCCGTCGGAGTCCACCGTCGGGTCGCCCATGTCGATCCCGTTTTCCCGCATGCATTGCGCAAAGTCGAGAGCCGCCTGTTCACTGTCTGCCGATGGATCAGCTGGTGGAGCTGTCGTCTCGACTTCCGGCACGGTCGACTCGAGCGTTGCGATGCCATCTGCCTCGGAATTCCCTGAGCAAGCTGCGACGGTGAGCAAAGCAATGACGAGCAGGAGCACGGTGTGTCTGTGATGCATGAGCCGAACCTACTGCCATCGAGCTCAGAATCGAGTGCGAGCCGCCTAAGAAGTGGATGAGAACAGGGCCGACAATGCGATCCCGGCACGCGCAGTAACCTCGGCGGTATGAACGTCATCGGCCATGTCTTGATCGATGGGGAGCAGACCAACCCTCACGATGCCAGCATCTCGGTATTCGACATTGCCCTGCTCCGTGGCTTCGGGTGTTTCGAAGCGCTGCGGTCCTACGATGGCGTTGCCTTCCGGCAAGGAGAGCACCTCGACCGCCTCGAACGCTCCGCGGCGTCGCTTGGGCTCAGTCTGCCGCTTCGTCACAAGATGGAGGAGTGGGTTGCCGACCGGGCCGCCGTCGGTGACTGCACAGTACGGGTTGTCGTTACCGGAGGTACCGACGAGCGGGGTACAGGCGAAGACTCCCGTTTCATAGTCTTTGCCGAGCCGCTGGCCGAGTTCGATGAGACCGTGTCCCTGCTGCCGGTCGAAGCCCCCTGGCATCCAGACGGTGCGGTCTCGGAGTTGACCGGCGCCAAGACCCTCTCCTACGGCCCCAACGTCGCGGCCAGAATCCACGCCAAGGCCGAGGGCTTCGGCGATGCGCTGCTGGTTGGGCGCAGCGGGAGCGTTCTGGAAGGCCCCACCAATACGGTGGCCTGGATCTACTACGGCGTGCTCGAGACGCCCGAGCTCGGCTTGGGAATCCTGGCCTCTGTCACCCGCAAAGCCGTGCTCGAAGTGGCGAGGGGGCTCGGTATCCCGATCAGCGAAGGTCGCTTTCCGCTTGAACGGTTGCTGGCCGCCGATGAGGCCATGGCCCTATCGACGCTCCGCGAAGTGCAGCCCGTAACCAGGATCGGCGATGTTGACAAGGAGGTCGGGCCGCTGACAAAGAGACTGATTGCTGGCTTGCAGGAGCTCATCCGGGCGGAGACCACAGGTTGAGCTCGTCCTCCACCTACCTCTCGATCATCGACGCCATCGAGAGCCTCTATGAGTCGGTCGTCACCGATCCCGAGGGGTGGCGAGATCAGGCTTTCGCCGATTGGGCAAACGACACACTGGTCGACAGCTCGGACCTCCCCAAGGAGGCTATCCGCCAGATCCGGCGCAGCTTGACCGCCGCGCAGAAGCTCGCCGCTTTCTGGTCGAGCGGTTCCAGTGAGGTAGCCGATCACGACGACTGGCGTTCCAAGGTCGATATCGGGCTCGGTCCGCGCGCCTGGCGGCCAACGCTCGAGATCGCTCAGATCGGCCTCGAGGAAGCCCCCTCCGAGGAGTTGTTCCTCGAAGTGAAGCATCGATTCGCCGTGGTCAACTCAGAACGGTGGATGGATGGAATAGGCTATGACGAATGGCAGGCCGGAACGTAGCTCGCGCATATCCCGGGTCGATGTAAAGTGGCGGCGTGACGTCAAAGCGACTGTTGGTTTTGGGAATGGTCTTCCTCTTGGCTGCTTCTTGCTCGGGGGACGACGAGGGCGACGATACGACAACCACGACTGTTGCCGAGGCGGGCACGATCACCACCTTGGCAACAGCCGGCGGAGATGATGGTTCGTCGGCAACGCCGACTACCACCACCACGACGACCACGACCACCGAGGCTCCCGAGCTGGCTTTCCCCGAGTATCGAATCATCAGCCGGGAAGCGGGTGACAACGGCGATACCGTTGTGGTATTACTCGACCCCACCACCTACGAATCGTTGTCCGATATCGACATCCACAACGTGATGTCCGACCTGGTGGAGCAGTTTGCCCCGGTCTTCGAGGCGCACATTGTTGAAACCCAGGCTGCAGCCGACGCCCTTTTCGTCGAGGAACCGACCGAGCAACAAGCCACCGAGCTGGCAAACAGTTACATCGCCCGGCTCGAGGACGGGTTCCGCATCGTCTACGTCGGGCGCTTCGAGGAGAGTGGAGTCGCCATCCTGGGCTCCTGACCAGGACTACAGCCCGAGCACCAGCTTGGCGGTCAGCAGGAATCCACCAAAGCCGACGATGTCGGTCACCGTCGTCAGGAATATGTTCGACGCCAACGCCGGATCCTGGCCGAGACGACGCAGGATGATCGGGATCGACGCCCCCACGATGCCGGCGGCGACGAGGTTGGCGAACACGGCAATGCCAATTACGAATCCGATCCCGGCATCGCCGGCGACGGCACCGCCGAGCAGACCCGACAAGGTCGCGATCACAGCACCGTTGATCAAGCCGATTGTGGCTTCGCGCCGCACCGCACGGGTGGCTCGGCCCGGTGGCAGCGAGCCCACCGCCATTGCCCTGATCACGACTGCCAAACTCTGAGCGCCCGAGTTGCCGCCGAGCAACGCAATCATCGGCATGAACGAAGCGAGTACCGCTTTCTCCTCGATCAAGCCTTCGAACACGCCAATCATTTGAGCTAGCAGCAAGCCGATCACGAGGTTCAGCGCGATCCACGGAATGCGGCGCCGGACAGAAATGGAGACTTCGGTGTAGACGGTTTCTTCGGCGCCGGCGCCGACCATCTGCGCGATGTCCTCGGTGGCCTCGGTCTGGGCGGCTTCCATGGCCTCGTCGACCTTGACGATGCCGACGAGGTGCTCCTGGGCGTCGGTCACCGGCAGCGAGATCAGGTGGTAGCGCTGGATCAGCTCAGCAACGATCTCGCGGTCCGTCTCGACCGTGACCGCCACCGGGTCCGCCAGCATGATCTCGTCCAGTCCGGTGTGCGGTCGGGCGAATACCAATTCGCGGAAGGGGACCACACCGGTGATCTTGCCTTGGACATCGACGACGTACACGTAGGTGAGATTCGATCCGATCTCGTCATGGAGGCGCCGTAACGCTTCGACTGCCTCGCCGCTGGTGATGCCCACCGGCAATGCTGCATAGTCGGTCGTCATGAGACCCCCGGCGCTGTCAGGCGGGTAGACGATGAGTCGGTTGATGGCCAACCTGACGTCGGGATCGAGCGCCGCAATCACCTCGTCGCGGAGCTGTTCCTCCTCCAGAGCTTCTAGCAAGTCGACCGCCTGGTCGGGTTCCATCTCGGCGATGAGCTCGGCCGCGGCTGCGGTGGTCATCTCCTCGATGACATCAGCTGCCGCCGGGGCGCGCATCTCATCGAGTACGTCGGCCGCGTCATCGGCGTCGAGGTCTTGAAGGAGATCAGCGGCGTCTTCTTCATGAAGCGCCTCGAGGATGTCGGCGGCCGAACCGGGATCGGTTTCCGCGATCTCTTCCCACTCGTCCTGGTGAGTGTCGAGGAACTCCTCGGCCTCTTCAGGGCGGTTGCGGGCGAGCTCACGCAGCCGATGACTGAGGCGGCTCAGACGGGAGGAGAAGGGGAGTCTCATGGCGCCGCCAGGATAGGTGTGTGCAACCGCAGTAATGCTGAGCAACCGACAACTCAGCTTCCCCAGCAAAGCAACAGGCCCCCCAGGGGGGACGAGGGGGCCTGTTGGAAACCCGGGTGGTGGTGAATCACCCGGCTATGCGAAATATACCCTGCTCAGTCTCGACAGCCAGTCGGGTCGGAGGCCTAGTCCGTGGTCGGCCACTGATTTAGTACTAGTAACCGATTGCACGTACCCGGTGCGCCGTAGACTGACCGCCGCGAAAGAAAAGGAGAAGTGGTGGAGCGGCTCACGTCGTTCTCGCATGGGGCCGGTTGAGCCTGCAAACTCGGCCCTGACGAGCTGGCGCAGGTTCTGCGCCCCTTGAACAACTTGCAGATCGTCGCCGGCGATGACGTACTCGTGGGAATCGGCGGCTCGGATGACGCCGGTGTCTATCGCATCAGCGATGACGTTGCGCTCGTCCAGACGGTCGACTTCTTCACGCCCATCGTCGACGAGGCGTTCGATTGGGGCCGGATCGCCGCGGCGAACGCGCTGTCCGACGTATACGCAATGGGTGGTTCGCCGCTCACGGCGCTACAGCTGGTGGGGTGGCCGCGGGACAAGCTTCCGTTTGATCTTCTGGGTGAGGTACTCGAAGGGGGAGCGACAGTACTCGCCGCAGCAGAATGCGCATTGATTGGCGGCCACAGCATCGACGACACCGAACCGAAATACGGGCTGGCGGTCACCGGGGTCGTCCACCCCGACGAGGTCGTAACCAACGCCGGTGCGCAACCGGGGGATGCTCTGGTGCTGACCAAGCCGATCGGCACGGGCTTGATCGCAACTGCGATCAAGCGGGGCGTTGCCTCGGAAGTACAGCGCGCTACTGCCGTCGAGGCTATGGCTCGACTCAACGCCGGTTCGGCGCGGGCGATGCGAAGGGTTGGTGCCACGGCAGCAACCGACGTAACCGGCTTCGGCCTACTGGGGCATCTCGGAGAGATCATCCGGGCCAGCGGAGTGAGCGCGGAAATCGACCTTGCCGCCATTCCGCTCCTGCCGGGAGTACAGCGACTAGCCGACGATGGGGTGGTTCCCGGAGGTACCCGGCGGAATCTCGATGCGGCAACTCGTTTCACTCGCTTCGGCGACACCGCCCCGACGGATCGACTGGTGTTGGCAGACGCTCAGACCAGCGGTGGATTGCTGATAGCTGTTGAGGGGCCTCTTGTCGCTGCACTACTGCAGGCGCTGGAGGAAGAAGGCGAGCGAGGCGAGGTCATAGGTCGTGTGGTTGCTCGTGAGTTTGCCGACGGGCCGACAGGTCGCATCACGGTCACCTAGCATCGCACTGTGACTCGCGAGACTCTCCTTCACCTAGTTTGCGACTACGCCCCCGACGGGCTCGAGTTCGCCGAGATCACGACCCGTTTGTGCGATCAACTGGCCGAGCCCAGTTCGGTGTTGATTCATCAAACGGCCACTCCGCCGCTCGACACCATTGCGGTTGGGTTTGTCACTGCACAATTGGCTCTGGCTCCCGTACAGCAGCGAACGGTGATCTTCGGGAATTCGGCGCCACGGCGCGATCTCCATGACGAGGCTGCGGAGAACCGCGGGAGAGGGCTTCGCTATGCGCGCCTCACCAACGGCGTCCAGATTGTCAGTGTGGCTTCCGAGTATGCCTTTGGCTTCGTCCGCAGCGATGTTGCCGAGTATCGAGTAGTCGATTGTCCGGACGCCGGGTCGCAGTTCCGGTCGCGCGATTTCTTCCCACAACAGGTCGCGGCAGTCTTAGATGGTGATCGGTCGGTTCTCGGGGACGAACTCGATCCTGCGACGATCGAAGTGGTGCCTCCCAACTTGGTCGCATGGACCGATGGCTTCGGCAACATCAAGACCAGCATGCGCCGTTCCCACCTCCGCGCCGCGGGCTACAAGACGGGGGATCGGGTGCTGGTGACCCTCAACGGAGTAACCCTCGCCGGCGTCGTGGCCGACGGCGGTTTCACGGTCGAACGAGGGGTGCTTGCCGTGAGCGTCGGCTCCTCGGGATACTCCGACCCGTTTGTCGAGTTGTTTCTCAGAGTCCATCACATGTCGGAGAAGACGGCTGCCGTGCGATTCGATTTTCCCGACGGAGGAACCCTCTTCGAGATCAAGCGGCTAGAGGAGTCCTAACGGCGCTGACTCTTCCGTTCCCACCAGCCGGTGTACTCAGGGATCCGTTTGTCGTTGTGCTGTCGCGCCCAGTCCCCGAGCCCGAAGAACCAATCGAGCAATTCGATTGATTCCGCAGTCGAAGCGAACTCGTAGTCGGTGCGGAGAACCGATCTTTCGAAGCCGAGATCGGCTAGGTGCTGGTGGTATGCGCCCAGCAAGCGATTCGGGGCCTTCGGCTCGCTGGTTCCCGTTCCCAGCGTGTCGATGATGACCTCGACACCCCCGGGACGGACAACACGGCCCATTTCGGCTATTGCCTTGCCGAGCTCTGCCTCCCAGTCGCCGGGGTGCCATTCGGTGAAATGCCCGAAGACCCACCCCGCAATGGCGGCATCAGCCCAATCCGTGGCGATCGGCAAGCCGCGAGCATCGGCGACGCTCAACTGCCAATCACCACCGCATGCTTCGAGCCGGAGGCGGGCGACTCGCAACATCGCTGCTTCTTTGTCGACACCGTGAACCTCCGTTCCCGGCTTGCACAGCGCAACCGTTAGCCGGCCGGTCCCGGCGCCGATGTCGACTATCCGGGTGCACGCCGCAGCGAGCTTGTCGACGTGTGATGCCAGTTCTCCCAGGCAATCCTCTGCCGCCACCAGCCGCTGATACTTCTCCGGCTCGTTTCGATAGATCCGCGCAAAATGGAGCTTCCAGTCCACGGCGACGATCATAGGACGCCATCGCGTGGGATCCGGTTGCTCCCTGAGCCGCTACCTTGGTCGGCCTATGGAAGAAAACGCCCAGCAGCGTCTCGAGGTGATAGCGCAGTCGCTCGGGATCGGTGCGCTCGAACGACACATTCTTCTGTGTGCGCAGCAGGGGACGCCGCGTTGTTCCACATATGAAGACAGCGGTGCGGTGTGGACCTATCTCAAGCGGCGTCTGAAGGCGCTTGGGCTCTCATCGCCGCCGCCGGCGTGGCGCGGCCGGGATGTGGATGCTCCGCCACCCAGCCCGTCCGCCTCGAGGGGAACGGTCCTCCGCACCAAGGTCGACTGCCTCCGGATCTGCGAACGTGGGCCGATCGCGGTCGTCTATCCCGAGGGGGTGTGGTACCACTCGGTCGATGAACCGGTGATGGAACGGATCATCATCGAGCATCTCATCGGGGGAGTGCCGGTTGCCGAATACGTTCTTGCAGTCGACTCGCTTGGCATCAACCCGAATCCAGAAGTGGAGCAGTGATGCGACTGCGCAACGCTGTTGCGCTCACGGTTGGGGGATGGCTGGCGTGGCGCGTCCTCGGCCCCGATCTCACGCCGCGCTTCCCGCATTTGCAGACCAATCCGCTTCCGATACCGGGCCGCACTCTCTTCGTGGGGCAACACGAGATGTTTGTCCGCGAAGCTGGTGACGCCGGAGCTCCAGTGCTCGTCCTGGTTCACGGCTGGAATCTGGATGGCACCATGACGTTCCATCGCGTTGTGCCCTCGCTGGCAGAACGCTACCGGGTGATAGTGCCGGACCTGCGCAACCACGGTAAGAGCGACTGGGTGCGCGGCCGTGTCGAGGTAACGGATCTCGCCGATGACCTGGCCGGCTTGCTGGACGCAATGGATGTTTCCGGGGCCACTGTCCTGGGATATTCGATGGGCGGGATGGTGGTTCAAGAGCTGGCGCAGCGCCACCCGCGTCACGTCGGTGCGATGGTCTTGGCCGCCACCGCTGCGCAGCCCATACCGCGCGTGCGGCCCGCTGCCCGAGTGGCCTTCTGGCTGGGACGGAGCGGTCTCCGTCTGAGTAACCGCGAAGTGGCCAGGGTCACCGGGGAGTTGCTCTATCGCAGCGCGGCCATCAGACCGCAACACCGGCTGTGGATGCACCAGGCGTTGCTAAAGCGCGACCCCGACCTGTATTACGAGATCGGGGCCGCAGTTTGGCGATTCGATTCGCGCCCTTGGGTCGGCCGTCTGCCACAGCGGACCCTGATCATCATTCCCACCGAGGATCAGGTGGTGCCACCCGAGAGCCAGTATGAGCTTGCGAACCTGATGCCGGACGCCGAGTTGATTGAGGTCAGTGGCGGTTATCACGAATCGATCCTCAATCGACCGGGTGAGTACGTTGCTGCCATCAGCGGCTTTGTCGGTTGATCCCTGCTCCGATTAGCCCGTTGACCACATTCGCAATCGCGTGTGGTGCCTCGAGGATGATGTTGTGGCCGGAGCCGGAGACGATTACCGGCTGCTCTCCTCGAGAGCGCGCCATGCTCCACGCAGTTGTCGTGTACTTCTCGTCCCTCTCGCCGGCCACACAGACGACTGGAATCGGGAGCGATGCAAGCTCTTCCGCGGAATCGCCGACCGCTGCCTGACCCATGCCACGCAATGCTGCTGCCAAACCGGATGCGGTGTTCTCCAAGCGCAGCGCCCGGTCGGCTGATCGATCCGCAGGAGCCGCGTTCTGGTTGGACGTCATGGGATTCTGCAACCATTCGTCGACGAATTGCTCAATGCCGATCCGCTCGATTCGATCGGCGAGCTTGTTGTCGGCAGTCCGACGTGCCGACCGATCGGGCTCCGTCAATCCGGGTGATGTCGAGACCAGGACCAGCCCGCGCAACATGGTTGGATGGGCCAGGGCCGCCTGCAGCGCAACTCGTCCGCCCTGCGAGTAGCCCAGCAATAGCGGCGGCTTGGGCGATGTGGCCAGCAGACTCGCTACAGCTGCGACCGCAGTCGTCATCCTCACCGGTTCGATCTTGGAACGGCCGTGTCCAGGTAGGTCAGGTGCGGCGAAGGCGGCATTCGTTGCAGTGGCCACTTTGGCGAACATGCCACCGTGCAGTGTGAAACCATGGAGAGCGATCACCTGCGCCGGGGGGTTGCCATAGTGGCGCACCCACAGTGCGCCGTGGGGAGTGGCTAGTTCGCTCACTCGGCCGGCGGTGGGTGGTACTCCTCGTTGAGGAGCTTGTAGACCATGATCCCGCCCATGGCCGCAATCGCAACGAGAATGAGCTTCTTCATGACCCAATCATAAGGTTGCGTGCGACAATGGTGTCATGAGCACGCCGATCGCATACGGCGACGCCCGGGGTGCGTTCGCTGCATGGCGGAGTCGCTATCCGACCGACCCGTACGGTGCCGACGATCACCTCGACCTTGTCAATGAGCGCTATCTCGAACCACACCGACTGGCGGCAGTACGCCGCCGCGCGGGGGAATTTGGCAAGGTAGTAGCAGGACCGCTTGGGGTCGCAGTAGCCGGCTACCAGACTCGGCCACCTGAGTTGCGCAAGTACGACGGGGCCGGCAACCCGCTCGAAGAGATTGTTTTTGACGAGGCCTACCACGACGCCGGCAGGCACGTGTGGGCCTCCGGCCTGTTGGAGCATGCAGCAGCTGCTGGTGCTTCTTTCGAACAGGCAAACCTGTTCTATCTGGCCTCACTCGAGGGAGAGATGGGCCACATGTGTGCAGCTACTTGCACCACCGGGCTGGTTCGCGTTCTGCGCCGCCACTCTCCCGACCTGGCTGCACAGGTCGTTCCCCAGCTGACGGCGAGCGACTACGACGTTGCGCAGCGCGGTGCGCAGTTCCTCACCGAGGTGCAGGGAGGTAGTGACGTTGGCGCTGTTGCCGCCGTCGCAACCGAGAAGGGCGCCGTGTACCAGATCGATGGCGAGAAGTGGTTCTGCTCTGTAGCCGATGCCGATCAGTTCCTCCTGCTGGCCCGTCCCTCCGGAGCTGCGGACGGTACCGCGGGATTGGCATGCTTTCTCGTCCCACGGCGGGTAGCCGGAGAACTGAACGGATTCTCCATCCGCCGTCTCAAGGACAAACTCGGAACCACCTCGATGGCCTCGGGCGAGTTCGACTTCACAGAGGCCGAGGCGCACCTGGTCGGCGATCTCGGGGCCGGTTTCAAGATCATGGTGACAGCGATGCTCAACACCAGTCGCTGGCTCAACGCCATCGGGGACGTAGGAATCATGCGCCGGGCATATCTGGAGGCGGTCAACTATGCAGCGGTGCGCCGCGCGTTCGGGAAGCGAATCGGCGACTTCCCTGTCGTGCGATTGCAGCTGGCGCACATCAAAGCCGATTGGTTGGCTGCTCTCCACAGCACTTGGGAGCTAACTGCGCTCGACGAGGCCGTCGATCTGGCTGCGATGGGCACAGGCGAGATCTCTGCAACGGATGCGGGCTTCCACCGCTATCTCGTGAACGCCAACAAGCTGGGTTGCTCCCTCGCCGCAACGGGAGTGGTCCGTCAGGCCATAGAGATACTGGGCGGCAATGGTGCGATCGAGGACTTCAGCGTGCTACCTCGCCTGCTGCGCGACGCGGTCGTATACGAACAGTGGGAAGGAACCCACAACGTCTTGACCGCACAAGTCTTGCGGGACCTGGGCCGGCTGGGTCTGGCAGGAACGGTCGTCGACCGCACCGCCACCATTCTCAAGGGAATTGCCGAGCAGGACCTGGGCCTGGTGGCTGATCGGGCGCAATCACAGCTCGAGGAGCTGACCGGGCTCGTGGCACGCTGTCTCGACGACCCAGGCTTCGGTGCGCTGCACTTCAGGGGCCAGCTCGAACGGCTGCTCCGCTTGCATCAGATAGCGCTGCTGCTCCAAGCTTCCGAAGATAGTGGGAAGGGTGGCCAGGCTGACGAGCTGGCTGCGGCCGCCGCGCTGCTGCTGGGCCGGTATGTGGAGGCGGGCTACCGGCCCGAGGAGGATGCGCAGTACGCCGCGACCGTGGACGCCTTGGTGGCGTCGGATCTCTGATTCACTGCGCCGCAGCCGGAAGCAGTGCGCTGCAACAGCGCAACAGTTGATCGAAGTTGGTGGCACATAGCGTGACTGTGTCCTCTACGCCGTTCTCGGCGACCGACCAGTAGCCGGCCGATCCTGCGTCTAGCACCATCATTCGTTCCACGTGTCTGGTAGCGCCGTGGAGTGAAATCACCTCGATCGTCCACAAAGCGCGGCGATGCGCCAGTGCGATGAGAAGCCAGTCAGGCCAGGGATCAGTCAATCCCGCGGCGCGCAACGCTCGCTCGGCGGCCTGCTGATCCTCGGCAATGGTGTCTTCGACCAGACGCAGCGTCGTCCTCGGCACCGTGACCGATCCTGTGAAGGGCGACGGTGGTCGCGGACTCAAGGCAATGACTTGGGCTAGATGGAAGGGGAGCAGTTTGGGTTCGATTTGCAGAAGATCGAACCGGTTCTGGTCCACGGTGGTGCCGAGCACCGCACGCCGCACGGATCCCCAGATGGTTGCCAGACGCGATGCATGGGCTCCGGTCGACTCGACCGTTACCACCATCGTGGGGCTTGTCATCACTGTCACCAGGGTGACAACGAGCGGGTCCAGGGCATTGCGGATGAGGAGGCCGCCGGCCTGGAGCTCGGCGACCGTCTCGGCTGAACGCACCGATTCCCCAGCATGCACCGCCAGGATCGCCGGCATCAGGCGTTTTGGCACCGAGAGCAAGCGTCGCTCGTGGTCGACTACGACGCGCCGGGAAGGGTCGATCATGGAGCCGGGTCCAGCGTCGCCACCTCCCAAGCGCCACTCTCGTTGGTCATCTCGAGTGTGTACTCGAGTGTTTGTGAGGCGCCGTGTGCAGAGGTAGTTGTCAGCTGGGCGCGAATCCGCCCCATCGGGTCGGCGTCCAGACTCGTGATTTCGACGGACAGGTAGGGGGGAGCGGAGAAGAGAGCAATCGTGGCGGCAGGGGCCAGATATGTGGCGACCTCGCCGTTTCCGGTCAGGTAGGCGCGTAGGAATCCGGCAACCTCTTCTGCCTGTCCTGGGGGCACCGATGCGGCGTAGCGCGACGCGCCGGGTAGCGGGTGCGGTTGGGTGGGGGCCGGGGTCCGGCTGGGGGCGGAGAGGGCAACGGGCTGCGTGGCGGTCAGCCCCACCATGACGCTGTAGTACTGGATCCCGGCTGGTTGGTACACACCGTCGACCATCTCGAGGACGTCTGCCGCCACCTCTAAGCGCCAGACGTTCTCTGCAACCAGGCTCCCCCCAATCGTGGCCGCCCGGTTAGCCCACAGGCCGCTGGCAGAAACGGGGGCCCGACCCGCGGGATAGAGAACTGCCAGATCGTCCTCCGAGGCGATGCCGGACAAGTGGGTGGCCACGAATAGCTCCGCGAAACCTGCGACATCTGCCGGTACCGCAACCGCTGTCGAGAACCTAGCCGATGGAATGAGCGCCCCTTGGTGAGGAATCGCATAGGTGCCGATGGCTGTTCCGACGCACAGCGCGACCGCGCCGACCAGGGCAGACCACAGGAGGTGGCGTCTCGTTCGGTCTGCAGTCTCACGACGCTTCCCCTGAGTTGGTAGCGGGCAGGGGTCGGGTGTCGGTCCGATCGGGTCCGCGGGGTCCGAGACCGGAGCCCCCAGCGACTCGGCGATCGTCACGGTTGCCTCGCGGGGTTCGGCAGTGTCAGGATCTCGCCGGCGTAGATCAGGTTGGGATCACCGGAACGAAGACTGGCGCGGTTGGCTTCGATCAGTTTGCGCCAGTAAGCCGCAATCATCTGTTCGGTGGGTGCGTTGCCGGTGGCTGCCCGGACCTGGATCTCGGCGATCAGCCATAGGTTGTCTCCGGGAGCGACGGTGTAGTTGTCTTCACCCGGCAACGCTTCCGTAGCTACGACTGCCGGGGAGCTCCATGCCGCTGCCGGTTCCAGCTGGAGGTGGGGGACCGGGATGCCGTCCTCGTGAATCTCGAGGACGATTGCCGGTGGGGAGTCCTCGCCGGTCGCCAACGCTTGTGCCGGCATCGCGAATGTGGAAACGGCCAGTGTCGTGGCGAGAGAGCGATCGACGAGCCTGCGGATCGGCGGAATCGTCATCAATCGAATCGGGCGTGGCGTCCAACCGCCGGCTTGCGACAACGCATAGAGCGCTGTCGTAATCAGCGCCCAGTAGCAGCAGACAAGCCCGGCCCTCCGCAACAGCGAGGCAAGCGCGATCTCCGGATCAGCTTGATCGAGCCAAATGAGCGACCACTCGAAGACGAATGTCTCGTTCGATCCGAGCAGGTGGAAACCCAGCGTGAGCGCTGCAAGCACCGCAAACAGGATCGTCAGCCGGGTGGCGGGTCGGTTCTGTCTCATAGAGCGACCCTATACATATTTAAAGTCGCTTGTCAATCGTTAAACATCATTATATGGTCTGCACAGCCGAGTCGGAGTGGCTCGGAAACCGAAAGGAAGCGAAATGGCAGGAATGGTTGGCGCCAACCTCGCTGATCTGGATCAGCTGCAGTCGATGTTCGAGAGCCGGGCAGGTGAGGTACAGACGCTCGAGACGACTCTCAGCACCAGGCTGGCCCCGGGGGCAACGAGCTGGGAGGGGCCGGGGGCCGACAGGTTCCGGGCGGCATGGGAGCAGGAGTTCGCCCCCGTGTTGCGCAACCTACGCGAGGCCCTGGTGCAGGCGGGGAGCGCAGTGGCGAAGTATCGCGACAACATCGAGATGGCGACGCGCTAGCTCGCCTGAGTGACTGACATGACGCCGGCAGAGCTGCGCAGACTGGCCGACCGTAGAACCTCCGAGGCCCACTCCGTTGCTGCAGATGCAGAGCGACTCCGTTGTGAAGCGGCGGCGCTCTGCGGTGTGCTCGAACCGCTAGTGGGTCTGTCGGCCCGAGTCTGGTTCGGGCCGGCGGCGACCGAATTCGAAGAGAGCACTCGGAGTTGGGGACGGGTGCTCGATCAACAGGCGGGTCGACTCAATCGGATCGCCGACGAGCTGGTCGAACGAACCTGGCGGTTGCGGAGTGAAGCAGCAGCGCTGCGGGCCCAAGCGACGGCGGCCGAAGCCGCAATGGCTGCTGCTGCCGCAGCAGGGGTCCCAGCCGCGATTCCTCACCAGGTGCTCTGATGGAGCTGATGATTCGCGCCGGCGACAATGAATACGAGGTCAGCTGCGATCTCGAGGGCCGGGAAGGAACATTGGGCGAACTCGTCGACGGGTGGGGCCTCGACGATGCCGCAACCATCGCAATCGATGGTAGGCGTGCGTGCCGCACTATGCCACTCGCCGAGGCCGGTCTTGGCGAGGCATCCGTGGTCGAGGTGGGTGCACCGATTGCTGCCGGTAGCCGCGGTCCTGTGGGCTCTGCAGCTGGGGTCTTCAACCGCCCTCCACGGCTGGTGACGGCTGTGGCAAGAGCGCCGCTGCTTGTGCCGCAGGCTCCGCAAGAACCTCCCAAGGCCACCCGCTTCGGCTGGGCTGCGTTGGTGGTCCCGGTCGTGCTTGGCCTGACGATGGCAGTGCTGATCCATCCCCGCATGGCGATGTTTGCCGTCTTCTCACCAGCGATGCTGCTGGCCAACTGGTTCGAGGACCGCCGGCGCGCTACCCGGGAGCGTCGCAATACCGACCAGGCATATGGAACCGCACTCGAGCGGTTTGAGGCAGAAGTGGGCTCCGCCTATCGGGGTGCCATCGCAGCAGCCTTCGCAGCAACGACCTGTCCCCAGGAGCTCATGCAGCGGGTTGCCGGTGCGGATTCCCGACTGTGGGAGAGGCGTGCCGAACACGCCGACTTCTTGGAGCTGCCAATAGGTACCGGGTGTCTGCCATGGCAGCCGCACCTGGAAGGGCAGCTCGATGCCCGCTCGAGTGCAATGCTCCAGCGTTTCAGCGAACTTCACGAAGTACCGCTGCAGATCCGGCTCGTGGCCGGGACTACCACCGGGATTGCCGGGGCACGGCATGAGGTCCTCGGGCTGGCTCGCCAGATCGTGACGCAGGCAGCGGCGCACCACGGTCCCGCCGATCTGGCGATCACTGTCCTGTCGGAGAATCGCTCAGATTGGGACTGGGTGAAGTGGCTCCCGCACGTGAAGATCGAAGGTGGAGCAGGGCGTCGCCTGGCAGCTACCGACGAGGAGCTGGCTGCCGTAGCCGCTGCTCTTCCGATTGGGGATGAGAGAGAACCGGCACCGCCGCATCACCTCGTCGTGGTGGATCTACCCGACCTCGTTGGGGGAGCACGGCCGGCAATTCGGACCGCTCTGCGCGACGGAGCAAAGCGTTCCATCGCCGGCCTCGCTCTGGCGGCGCAGGCCGCCGCTCTCCCGTCGCTGGCGACGACGATCGTGGCGTTCGACAAGCAGCTGTGCCGGGTGCGACTCCCGGATGGCCGAGAGGCTGGGGTAAGCCCGTGGCTGCTCGACACGGCTCATGCCCGCCAGGCGGCCCGGGCGCTGGCGCGGCTCGAAGATCCTGAAGCGCAAGCCGGCGGAGCGGGCCTGCCCAGCGTGGCCTACCTGCCGGCAATGCTCGGACTCGGGCCGGGCCTCGAAGGACCGATCCGAAGACGGTGGGAACGGCCGTGCGCTCGACCGGCAACGCCTATCGGGTACTCCGATGATGGGCTGATGATCGTCGACTTGATCACAGATGGTCCGCACGCCCTGTTGGGCGGTACTACCGGCGCCGGCAAGTCCGAGCTGCTACGGACACTGGTTGCAGGTCTGGCAGTGGAGTGCAGTCCGGCGGCCCTCAACTTCGTTCTGATCGACTACAAGGGGGGCAGCGCCTTCGACGCGTGCGCAACTCTGGCGCACACCGTTGGGGTTGTTACCGATCTGGACGACCACCTCGCCAGTCGGGCGCTCCTCTGCCTCGATGCGGAGCTGCGCCACCGCGAGAGCCGGTTGCGAAGCGCCGCCGTGTCGGATATCTCGGAGCTCGTTGATCCGGATGATCCCTTGCCTCGCCTCCTCGTTGTCATTGATGAGTTTGCTGCGCTCGCCAAGGAGCTTCCCGACTTCATCGACGCCCTCGTCGGCATCGCGCAGCGGGGCCGCAGCTTGGGGGTGCACCTCGTGCTGGCTACCCAGCGACCCAGCGGCGTTATCTCGGAGAGCATCAGGGCGAATACCAACCTGCGTATCGCGTTGCGGATGCAGGACAGCGTCGACTCTGTCGACGTGATCGGCTCGGCGGCGGCGGCCCAAATCGGGCGCAATCAACCTGGTCGGGGCATGGCCCGGCTGGGGCCGCAGGATACGGTGGCGTTCCAGACCGCAATCGTCACCGACCGCTCGCTCGCCGCCAACGAAAGACACTTGCCAACCTTCCCCTTCGTGTTTGCCCACGAGCAGCCGCGGCCGGTCACCCCTGGTGGCTCGAGTGACGGCCCAACTGACCTGGAGCGCATTGTTGCGGCTGCGGTTCGGGTAGCGGATGCGATGGGGCTGCCTGCGCCGCGGCTGCCCTGGCCGGAACCCCTGCCCAGCCAACTGGTCCCCGCCGATGTTCCTCACCCTGGAGGAGCCGGCACGGTGTTTGCCCTGGCAGACGAACCTCACCGGCAGCGTCGAGTAGGCGTGGTGTGGTCGCCGTCTGCCGGGAACCTGCTGCTCTATGGGCTGCCGGGCAGTGGGACGACCACGGCCCTCGCATCCCTGATCACCGGACTGGCGCGGGACAACGAACCCGAACGCTTTCACATGTACGTGCTCGACTTCGACGACCAATTGCTGGCGCCGCTGGCCCAACTGCCTCATGTCGGTGCCGTCGTCGGGGTCCAGGAACGAGAGCGGCAGCTTCGTCTGCTGCGGCGACTGTCCGAAGAGCTGCAGCGACGGAGAGATGCGATGGTCCGCAATCCCGACTTCGGCTCGACCGCGCCAATCGTTGCTGTCGGCTTGGACAACTTCGGCGGGTTTGCCGATGCCTACGACGAACCGGGTGACATGACGGCGCGCAACCTCATGGCGCGGATTGTTGCGGACGGTCCCGGGGTCGGCATATACACCTTCATCACGGCAAAGCACCCGGGCGACATCCCCACCCGAATCGCTTCGCTGGTCGGGTCGAAGATCGCCCTTCATCTCGCCGACCGCTACGACTACAGCGGGTTGGGGATCCCGGCCGTCGCCCCACCTCCCTACCCGGGCCGGGCCTTCGAATCTGGGAGCGGGCGGGAGATCCAGATCGTGCTTCCCCACCGGGACGGGTTGCGGGCAGCAGTGGCGGCAAACCAATGGGGCCGACCGCTTGTGGCCCCCTGGCAGATCGAGGTGCTTCCCCGAGAAGTGTCGGTAGCCGAGTTCGGTACCGCAGGCTGCATTGCCGACGATGAGTGGTTCCTGCCCCTCGGAATCGGGGACACATCGCTCCTGCCATCGGGCTGGGTGCTTCGCGACGGCCAGCATGCACTCATCACCGGGCCGGCACGTTCGGGCAAGAGCACCGCCCTCACCACCATCGCTGCCGTCGCCAAAGCCGCCCGGCCGGATCTGATCGTCTCGGCGTTGACGCCCCGTCACTCCCCACTGTGCGATTTGCCCGAAGTCGATCGCACGATCACGCTGGACTCGCTCGACCAGCTGAACGACTCTGCGGCGCAGTTGATACTTGTCGACGACGCTGAGCTCGTAGCCGCCTCGCCGCATCTCAGCCAGCTGGCGAACGGTCGACGGCGCGGGCTTCGTATCGTGGCGGCAGGTTCGGCTGATGCCATCCGCAGCTTGTACGGACATTGGACCCAGGATGTGCGCCGTTCGCGCATAGGCTGCGCGCTGCGTCCGAATCTCACCACCGACGGTGACCTCTGGCAGACCCAGCTCCCGCGCCGGGGGCCGGAAGACTTCCCTGCCGGAAGAGGCTATCTGCTCTCCGAGGGGCAGGCCGAGCTCATTCAGTTGGGACGACCGTGACGGCTGCGGGGTTCGTGGGAGTCCACCCTGAGGGCCTGGGGGACCTGGCCAGGCATTGCGGGGAGACTTCGCACCAGATTCGTCGCTTGGGCGGCACGGTCGATGGGTTGCTGGCACGGCATCGCCATGCTGCGGCTGCGGACATCATCCGCCTGCTTCTTGCAGTGGCCGCAGCTGTTGCGGAAGCCGCAGACTCCCTCGAGTGGCGAGCCGCAGCCATCGCTTCTCCCGTCGCTTTGTCGCCCACCCGGGTCCACGCGGTGTTCTCCCGGCTGGTGCCATCGGTTGCTACCGAACTGACGGACAAGTTCCCCAGCATCGTTGGACAGCTCGACGGAGTTCCGCCACATCTCCGCTACCGCGCCAACCAGATCCTCATTGAGCGTCACATCGGCGACCTCGAAGCCGAGCTAGACCGGCTTGGAGAAGCCAAGTCGCCCGGCCGGGCCGACCGGATCGACCCGCACCGGCTGCTATCCACCCACCTCCTCCGTCTTCAGGTGAGCGAATACCGGCGCTGGCTCGCCGAAGAGCGTCAGATCCTCCTGTTCGACCCCAGGGGAGACGGAAGAGTGATCGAGGTCTTCGGAGACCTCGAAAGTGCGGAGCACATAGCTGTCGTCGTGCCGGGGATCACCAACGACAAGACCAACTTCAGTTCGGCGGCTGACGGAGGTTTCCGGTCTAACGCTTCCGTCCTCTATGCAGCCGCGGCCGCGATCAATCCGGATACTGCCACCATTGCCTGGCTGGGATATGACCCTCCCGACGGCATCGATGCCGGGCTACCGGGCGCGGCGCTGTTGGGCGCCCCGGCGTTGCAGAGGTTCGTCGCAGGCATCGACCCGCAAACCCAATCGGACGTAACGGTGGTGGCCCACAGCTATGGATCGCTGGTGGCCGGTCTTGCAGCCGCCGGTGGGCTCGCCGCTGACGATCTCGTGTTTCTCGGCAGCCCCGGAACAGGGTTGGATCACTCGTCCGAGGCGCGGCTGCGGCCACCCGGCCGGGTCTGGGTGGGCCTGGCCGATGGCGACCCGATCGCGGTGACTCCGTTTCCGAGCATTCTGCCCCTGTGGCGCGGTGCCAATCCCGCCAATCACGGCTTCGGGGCAGCACGTTTCAGCACCGAAGGATCCTTCGGCCACTCCGCCTACTTCGAGGCAGACTCCTTGGCAAACCTCGTCACCATTGTGCAAGGTCGGTACGGCGACGTGGCCCTGATCCGATAGCGGTCCTCAGATGAGATCGCGATCCTGAGCCCACCTGGTCAGCTCGCGCCGGTTCGATAGTTGCAGCTTGCGCAGCACGGCCGACACGTGGTTCTCGACCGTCTTGGTAGAGATGAACAGCTGCTCACCGACCTCCCGGTAGGTGTAGCCGCGGGCGATGTGCTGGAGTACCTCGCGTTCTCGTTTTGTGAGCTTGTCGAGCTCGGGATCGAGATCCTTCACCTCCATCGAGGCAAATGCATCGAGCACAAACCCAGCGAGCTTGGGCGAGAAGACGGCATCGCCCTCGATCACCCGCCGAATGGCCGCCGCCAGGTCGGCGGGAGACACCGTCTTTGTCACGTAGCCCCGCGCCCCGGCTCGCACCGTGGCTACGACATCCTCGGGAGCATCCGAGGCCGAGATAGCCAGGAAACGGATGTCGGGATGGGTGGTGTGCACCCCCTCGATGATGGCCCGGCCGCCACCGGCCGGCATGTGGACGTCCACCAACACCAGGTCGGGTTGCCGTTCACGGATCATCTCGATGGCGGCATCGACTTCTGAGGCGTCGCCGATCACCTCCAGGTCATCGGGCAGCTCGGCGCGAACGCCGGCCCGGAACAGGTCGTGATCATCGACGATGAAGACTGTTGTCATGATTGCTCGATCGGGAGCCGGAGACGGATCTCCGTGCCGGCTCCTGGGGATGAAATGATCTCGGCAGAGCCGCCGCTCCTGTCCATACGTCCAACGATAGATTCGCGGACGCCGTGTCGGGACGGATCGACAGCTTCTGGATCAAAGCCCTGCCCGCGGTCCTTGACAAAGACGAGGACTTCATCCTCGCCAACCTCGCCGTAGACCGAGATCAGCTCTGCCCCTGAGTGGGTCTGGGCATTGCGAATAGCCTCGTTTGCTGCACTGATGATGGTTTCGGTAGCGGCTCCGGTGTCGCCAACCACAACGACTTCGACCTTGGTAGAACCCAAGTCCTCCGCCTCGGCACAGGCTGCAAGCAGCGCCTCCCGGAAACCACCCGGTGATCGGGCCGCAGTCGCTTGGTCCGGGAACAACCAGCCGCGCAGCTCGCGTTCCTGATGTCGCGCCAATCCTCTGATGTCGGGAGTTGCATTGGAGTCTCGTTGAATCAACGCCAGTGTTTGCAGAACCGAGTCGTGGAGGTGAGCGGCGACTTCGGCGTGTTCCTCGGCACGGACCCGCTCGGCGCGCTCCTTCGCCAGCGCGGCTTCGGCTTCGACCCGACGCCGGTCGGATGCGCGCAGGGTTGCGGCTACGCCGGTGGCCGCACCTACGGAGAAGAGGAAAGCGATTGCGTTGGCAACTTCCTGCGACAGCCCCTGCCCCTGACCGAGCAGCGGCACCAAGCCTGCTGCGGTCAGGATGGCGGCGCCAACGATTCCGCCGGTGGTGCTGAACGCATAGATCGCGGCGAACGCCCCAGCCAACGGATAACCGCCGGCGAACTGGATCGTGCCGGCCACGGTTCCGGCCATGACCGTCCACGCCCCGATCGCAAGATCCACTGCAACAAAGCCCCACGAGCGAGCCAGCGATGGGGTACGGATGCGAGCTCCAGTTGCGAGGACGGCCCAGCCGACGACGCCGACGACCGTCAAGGTGACTACTGCGGGACGCTCCACCTGGGTGGATTCGCCGGCCACCACAACAACGCCAAGGATCGACAGCCACACGGCGGAGAAGAGCCGGTAGCCGGTGGTTATCCACAGCAGGGTCGATTCCAGGTCGTCGGACCATCGGGGCTGATCCATATCCTGAGCGTAACCGGCTGCCGGACGATCCCCACCCAGTTGTCGGCTGCGACTCGATGCGCAGCGCCGACCCTCGTATGATTCCGGCCATGAGTCATCCCACAGTTGCGATCGTTGGTGCCGGTTCGATGGGCGAGATCCTCGCCGAGGGCTTGCTGCGGGCCGGCTGGGAAGCCGGCAACCTCATCCTGGTGGCCCGTCGTGAAGAACGGGCTCGCGAGGTCGAGCGCCACACCGCCATAGAAGCCAGCCTGGACCCGGCCGCATCAGTTGCCGGCAGGGATGTCATCGTCATCGCGGTGAAGCCCAAGGATGTCGATTACCTACTCCACCAGATCGGTGACTCGATCGAAAACGGCCAGGTCGTTGTCAGCCTGGCGGCCGGCGTTCCCATCAAGGTATTCGAGCAAGCACTTCAAGAGGTTGCGGTGGTGCGCGCCATGCCCAACACCCCAGCGGCGGTCGACGAGGGGATGACGGCGTACTGTGCCGGGCAGCACGCTGATGCTGATGCACTGGCATTGGCCAATATGGTTCTGTCCGCGGTCGGGGAGACCATTCAGCTTTCGGAGGATCTGCTCGATGCGGTGACCGCGGTTTCCGGTACCGGTCCGGCCTACGTATTCCTGCTCGCCGAAGCGCTGACGGAGGCCGCAATTCGCGAAGGTCTCCCGCACCATGCTGCCGAGAAGCTCGTGATCCAAACGCTGCGGGGTGCCGGTGCCCTGTTGTCGGTTTCCGACAAGAGCGCGTTCCGGCTCCGTGCCGAGGTTACGTCTCCGGGCGGTACGACGGCAGCGGCCATGCACATGCTCGAGGAGGGTGGGTTCCGCGCCTTGCTCGAGACAGCGGTGCGGGCAGCAGCCCAACGCTCCGAGGAGCTGGGCGCCGCCGCTATTGCCCGTGCGGAGGAATCCACCCCGTGAACATCGTCGGGCGCGGCCTTCTCGGCGTCACCGATAGGAAGCTGTTTCGCAAGTTGATCACCGAGACGTCCCCCGGCCGGGCGCTGTCGCAACGGTTTGTTGCCGGCGAGTCGCTTGAACAGGCAGTCGAGGCCGCGCAAGCTCTCAACGCAAAGGGAGCAACGGTGTCGCTCGATCATCTGGGAGAACACGTCACGGATCGGGCCCAGGCCGAGGCGGCACGCGACGACTATCTCGCCTGCCTCGACGCGATCGGGGAACACGGCATCGATGGCAACATCTCGGTCAAGCTGTCGCAACTTGGGCTGGGCTTCGACAACGAACTGGCCGCGGAGTCGCTCGATGCGCTGGCGGAACGAGCTGCCAAGAAGGGCACAACGGTATCGGTTGACATGGAGGAGAGCGCGGTCACCTCACTGACCATCGACCTCTACGTGACCGCACAGCGCAGGCACGGCAACCTCGGGCTGGCAGTTCAGGCCTATCTACACCGCACTGCCCAGGACCTGGACACGATCATGCCTTGGGGCGGGCATGTGCGCCTCTGCAAGGGTGCATACGCCGAGCCGGAGGACATCGCCTATCAGTCCCGGAGCGAGGTGAACGCTGCATTCGACCGCCTCACCCACCTGCTGATGGGAGACGACCATGTCAAGCCGGCAATTGCGTCGCACGACGCCGATCGGCTCGAGGTGGCTCGCGGATTGGCGGCAATCCGCAACGGGCCGTTCGAGTATCAGATGCTGTACGGGGTGCGCACTGCGCTTCAGGACGAGATGTTGAGCCGGGGCGAACCGCTGCGCATCTACGTGCCATACGGGGTCGCCTGGTATCCGTATCTGACTCGGCGTATGGCGGAGCGCCCCGCCAACATCGCCTTCTTCCTGCGAGCTGCGCTCTCCCGCGGCTGAGATGCGCGGCTTTGGATCGAGCGCCAGTGGCGGCTGTACGATGGACTCATGAATTGGATGCGCCGTACCGGCATTGTCGCCCTGCTCACGGCCTCGTTGCTGGTTGTGGCGGCCACCAGCGGATTGGCTGCCGATATCGGGTCCGTCGTCGATGACGCCGCCGCGACCGGCGTCTATCTCGATAGCGCTGTCTCGATCAGCGAGAGCGACGCCACCGAGATCGTCTCCGCGGCTCGCAACAACGGTTCCCGATTCTATTTGATCGTTCTCAACGACACCCCACTTGGGGGCAACACTGCGTTTGCCGAGGCCGTCTATGACGAGCTGGGCATCTCGTCGGGCACTGTGCTGGTCCTGTCTCCCGAGGATGTCGGTTATCTCAGCGAGAACGAAGGTTTCACGGAATCCGACATGACGGATGCGATCGACTTCGCCAACGCAGCGGGAGGCAGTGATGCCCAGTACGCCGCCAACTTCGTGGTTGGTCTGTTTGGGGATTCGGTAGCTGCCGAGCCCGTACCCGAACCTGCCCAGACCCAGACCACGACCGGAGCGGCGGCGGCGGCCGAATCGAGCGACGGGGGTGGAGCCGGATTCCTGTGGTTCATCATCATTGTCGGCGGCATCGGGCTGCTGGTCTTCTTCATGGTGCGCAGCAGCGGCAAGAAGAGCGCAGATGCGGCGGCCGAGCAAATGGCCACAGTCCGAGCAGCCATCCAGAAGCAGGTCGATGCGGTAGCCAACGACATCCTCGATATGGAGGACGAAGTCCGGGTGGCGGGCAACGCTGAGGTAGACCGCTTCTACGGCGAGGCCAGCGACACGTATCGCACCGTCACGGAACGCCTGCAGCAGGCCGACTCGCCGCAGGAGTTGCTCGAGATCAGCAACGATCTCGACGTTGCGATCTGGCAACTGGACTGTGCCGAGGCGGTACTCGACGGCAAGCCCAAGCCGTCTCGCCCTGAGGCCAAGCGGCTCGAACCGGAACGCCGACCGGATGAGCGAGTCACCATCCCGCCACCGCGTCCCGACTACCAGCGGCGGCCGTCGCGTCGCAGCTCCTACCTGGGCCCGGGAATGCTGGAGATCCTCATCGGCGTAGCCGGGCAGGTGCTCGCCGGCGGACGGAGAGGACGGGGCGGAGGTTTCGGCTCTGTCTTCGGCCGGCCCGCATCGCGCAGCCCGCGCAGCTCCACCCCGCAGGCCCGTGGTGGTGGCGGCGTCGTTCCCGGCCCCGGCTCTCTGGTGCATCGGCGCAGCTCGCGGCGATCGTCCTCGCGTTCCTCGTCGCGACGTCGCAGCGGCGGCGGACGGATCCGGGGTGGCGGCAAGCGACGCGGCTGAGGAGCCGGGGGGAAACCGCGAGGCAGCACGTTCTGGCAGACATCTACAATCCGAGCGAACTAAGGAAGGAAACGAATGAGCTTTCTGAAGCGCCTTTGGGGCTACATCACGACGCTGTTCAAGGGCGGCGCCGAGAAGATGATGAAGCCGGAGGTCGAGATCGAGCAGGCCATCAACGAGGCCAAGAAGCGGGACCAGGAGCTGCGCAACCAGGCAGCAAAGGTCGTGGCTCACCGTACCCAGCTCGAGTCCAAGATGGAGAACGCGGCCGACGATGTTGGTGAGGCGCGGGAGATGGCCAAGCAGGCGATCCTCAAGGCTGAGGAAGCCAAGGCTTCCGGCGACGCTGCCAGCCAGGAGAAGTGGACCAAGGCTGCTCAATCCATTGCGATGAAGCTGCAGGCTGCGGAGAACAACCTTTCGACGCTCAAGACTCAGTACGAGAACGCTTCGACGCAGGCCGACAAGGCCAAGCAGGCGGTGCAGCAGAACGCGATGCGGGTCTCCGAACTCGCCGCCAAGCGCATGGAGCTGCTGGGTTCGCTCGAGGCCGCCAAGATGCAGGAGTCGGTCAATGAGGCCGTCGATGCGATGTCCAACATGTCGGACTACGAGGCAGTCTCGCTCGACAAGGTCGAAGAGAAGATCGAGAAGCGCAAGGCTGAGGCGATGGCCAAGGCCGAACTGCGTGAGGCGACGCCCGAGGGTTCTGAGCTGGAGCTGAAGGAGGCCATCAACATGGCTCAAGCCGACGCCAAGCTGGAAGAACTGAAGGCGGAACTCGGGCTGGCGTAGGCTGCGCCCAGCTTGATTCTTGGTGAGCCCCTCGGTCGGCCGGGGGGCTCGCTGCATTGGAGGGGATGATGCTCAACCCATACGAGCGCTCCGCCGAGGTCTATGACCTGTACTTCAGTTGGCTCGACTACGAGACCAATGCGATCACGATTCATGAGTTGATCGAAGAGCGGAAGCCTGGGGCGGAGTCAATGCTCGAGTTGGGCTGCGGAACGGGCCGCTATATGGAGCAGCTGCGGCAGTGGTACGGCGTCGAGGGGCTTGACGTCTCGGAATCCATGCTGACTGTGGCGCACCGCCGGCTTCCCGCCGCCACCTTCCACCTTGCCGACATGACTGAGTTCGACCTCGAGAAGACCTATGACGCCGTCGTCTGTCTGTTCTCCTCGGTTGCGTATGTCACCTCGCTTGCCGATCTCGGGTCGATGATGCGCTGTGCGGCGCGTCATCTCAACCCGGGCGGTGTGCTCATCATCGAGCCGTGGTTCACTCCCGATGCATGGGTAGAAGGCCAGATCGATGCCCGGATCGTGGAGGGCGAAGGAGTGAAGGTGGCGCGGATCGGCGGCAACGCACTCGAAGGAAACCGGGCTGTGATGCGGTGGGCTTGGGCGGTGGCCTGGGAGGATGGCGATGCGGATGCCTATGTCGAGGAGCACCCGACCGGGCTCTTCACCCTCGCCGAGTACGACACACTGCTGCGGGAGGCGGGGCTCACTCCCGAATACGACCCGGAAGGTCCCCTCGGGCGTGGTTTGCATATCGCGGTCAAGAGGTAGCTAGGAACTAACCCGTTCGGCCGGATCCGGCATCTAGTCTTGGCCTGTGACCGAACCAGAACCTGCCCCGCTGATCCCGTTGCCTCGGAGCGAATGCGCCCGTGCCGGGGCGGTTCTGGGTAAGGCATTTGAGGACGATCCGCTCTGGCCGGTGGTGCTCCAGGAGTCGGAGCTGGTCGAGTCGCTAGGGGCGATGTTCACGGCTGTCACGAAGGCGACGATCGCAGCTCGAGGGCTGGCGGAGACCAACCAGACGATCGAAGGTGTGGCCCTATGGCTACCACCGGGGAAGGACCTCGGATTCTGGTCGATGGTCAGGTCGGGATTTGTGCTGCAGCGTTTTGCGATGGGGCTTCCCGTATCGGATCGCGGCCGGCTGTTGGCGGTGCTGCAACAGCTCGAGAAGCGTCGGCGAGCGTTGCTGCCGGGTCCTCACTGGTACCTCTCGGCAGTCGGCGTCGACCCCGCCTGGCAGCGTGGTGGGTTGGGGTCCAGGCTCGTGCAGGCTGGGATACGGCGAGCGGATGAAGCGAATGTCCCGATCTATCTAGAAACCCAGACCAAGGGCAACGTTGAATACTACGAGCGTCGCGGTTTCGAGGTAATCGAGCAGATCACTGCAACCGGGCTAGGTCTTCCCATGTGGTTGATGATCAGGCGCACTGCCTAGCGCCACCCTGCAGGGCACCGTCACCTGCCAGCTCGAGTGCGAGTACATTGCGTCCACCCTTGTCGCTTTGAGTACGAATCCCCGCAAAGGAAACAACCATGTCGGCCGACCAAGCCAATCCCCCAACACCAGCCGGGACAACGGGCGATCAACGCACAGAAGAAGCTCGTCAGTACGTGCAGCAGCTTCGTGTGTTCTACACCCACGCAACGGTGTTCGCCGTGGTAATCGTCATCATCTTCCTCGTCAACCTCGCGGTCAACATCGCAGCCAACCTCACCGGCGAATGGTGG
>JASJEG010000028.1 GCA_030064765.1 Acidimicrobiia bacterium
CGGGAACCCGGCGAACGATACGTCGATCCGGGACCTAGTCGATCTGATGATCGACCTCTACGAGGAACTCACGGGTGCTCGACCAGCCAACGAAGTGGTCGAGATCACAGGTGAGGAGTTCTACGGCGAAGGCTACGAGGACACCAATCGGGTAGTTCCCGACATCTCCGCTCTACGGGAGCTGGGATGGGAGCCGCAATACGACCTAGAAACGACCTTTCGGGAGACGATGAAGAGCTACCTGGATGCATCCGTAGATCTGTCGATCGGTTAGCGTCTCCAATGGTCATTGGCGCCGCAGCGGGGGGATCTGCCCTCTCTATCCGGCAAAGGGCGTAGGAGGCAATGCGAAGGTTGCGAATCTCCATCGATGAGCACCGGCCCCTGGGGAACGGCATGCGTCGCTCTCTCTACAGCCGGCGGTCCTTATTGCTGACGCTGGCAATACTGCTTGCGGTCGCCGCCTGCAGTGAGCGCGAAGGTTCTACCATCCCCGAGATCACCCTTGGGCCAACGACGACGGTTGCGGTCCCTTCGACAACCAGCGTGGGCCCGACAACGACCGCGGCGCCCGCAGAACCCGATGGCGTCGTAGTCGAGACCGACGACGATCTCAGCGCAATCGTCGCCGCCGCTTCCGAGGGGACGAGGTTCCTGCTGCAACCCGGCGTTCATCGGATCCAGCCAGTTGTTCCGAAGGATGGTATGGCCTTCATCGGCCGCCCCGGAGCGGTTGTCAGTGGTGCCCAGGTATTGGAGGGCTTTGTCGGGGAAGAAGGGCTGTGGTGGTACCTCGACGGCGTCACCAAGACCGGCGTCGAGCGCGGGGTTTGCTTCGCCAACGCCAGCGGCTGTGGCTTCAGCCAGGACCTATTCATTGACGACGTAATGCTTTGGCAAGTAACCGAGTTTGGTGATTTGGAAGAGGGTCGATGGTTCTGGGACGGCGAGAGAATCTACATAGCGAACGACCCAACGAGGCGAAAGGTGGAACTCTCGGTCACCTCCCATGCCTTTGTCGGTGATGCGGATCATGTGGAGCTCTCAGGGCTGAAGATCGAGAAGTTCGCGACACCGGCGCAGGAGGGAACGATCAATGCTCAGTCCCTCGGTGACGGCGAGCGCAGCCAAGGCTGGGTGCTGCGCGATATCGAAGTAACCGGTAGCCATGCGGTTGGGATCCGAACCGGCGACGAGACGTTGGTCAGCGGCGTCTATGTTCACCACAACGGACAGATGGGGCTGGCAGTCTCCGGTGGGACAGACGTGATAATCGAAGACAGCGAGATCGCATCCAACAACATCGCAGGCTTCGATTGGACTTGGGAAGGCGGGGGCATGAAGGCTACCCGTACCGAAGGGCTCATCGTTCGCAACAACCACGCCCACAACAACATCGGACCCGGGCTGTGGACGGACATTGATGCGATGAACACGCTGTACGAGGGAAACCGAGTAGTCGACAACACAGCAATGGGCATATTCCACGAGATCAGCGGTCCGGCAGTGATCCGTGACAACTACGTGGAGGGCAACGGCTTCGACAAGTCAGAGTGGTTGTGGGGCGCCGGCATCCTGATCGCCGCCTCCAATGGCGTTGAGGTAGTCGGCAACGAGGTCATCGACAACGCCGACGGGATAGCCGGCATCCAACAAGACAGACAAGATGGCCCTCGCGCTCCCTACCTGCTGGAGGATGTGCTTGTCAGCAGCAACACCATCAGGATGCAGGAGGGCCAGACCGGTGTTGTCGAAGACGCCGGAACTGAAGAGGTATTCACCGATCGCAACATCGTCTTTGAGGCGAACACCTACCTAGACATCAGTGGGCGACGTTTCGCATGGGATGGGCGCGCGCTGGACCGGCGAGGCTGGCTGGCCATCGGCCAGGATGTCGGAGCCAGCTGGGAACGATCCACATGAGGGTCGGCTCCCGGCGGAGCTGAGCAGTGCAGCCGGGCGTTGCCGATGGCACAAGCCATGTCGGGGCTGATGTATGTGTAGTGGGGGCCGGTCCCGCCGGGTTGGCCGTAGCTGCCGAGCTCAGCCGGGCGGGTGTTGACGTTGTGGTTCTCGAAGCCGGTGGGGCGGCTTATGACCGACACCGCCGCTCCAACACTCCGCACATCGTGAGGGATCATTTGCGGGGTGCGCAAGCGCTGGCACGGGGACGCAACCGAGGTGTTCCCTACTACCCATTGCGGCTGTCGCGAGCCCGCGGTCTGGGGGGAAGCACGAACGCGCTTCTCAGCCACGGTCTCCGGGCACGACCGCTCGACCCGATAGATTTTGAACCCAGAGCCGGGGGTCACAGTGCCGGCTGGCCCATCGAGTACAACGACGTTGCGCGGTTCATCGACGCTGCTGCAGGGTTCGTCGGGTTCGAGTCGGCTGACCTTGGTCTGCTGGATTGGGCTCCGCGACACCCTGTGCTTGGCTCGCAGCGCTGGAGCAAGCTGTTTGCTGCGCCGGTCCGGCACGCCCGCCGTCTTGCAATACCCGAGCGCGCTACGGCAATGGCCGCTCGTTCGCGGCCCCGGGTCATCACGTCGACTGTCGTAACCGGTCTTGGGCGGGTCGTATCAAATCGGATCGGAGCCGTTGAAGCGCAGCAGCTAGGCGGCGGCTCGCTACGAGTCGAAGCGGACGTGTTTGTGATAGCCGCAGGAGGCATCGACAATGCTCGTCTCCTGCTGGGGGCACGCCCAGTCCTCTACGCAATGGGGGAGGCTGCCGATCAGGTGGGTCGTTTCTTCATGGAGCATTCCCACTACGTCGCCGGATATCTGGTCCCCTCGTCAGACGTTGCGCTCGGTGAGCTGCTGGAGTTGGTCGGTGACGCCGCGGGCGATTCCCATTGGCTGACGATCGACGATGATCTGGTTCGCCGCGAAGGCCTGCTGCGAGTGGCGGTCACTGGAGTCGCAGTGGCTCCGTCCTCGCTTCACCCCGCCGTGCCGGCGGCAGGGGAGTTGGCGCGGCTGTTCCCCTTCGGCCCCTATGGTCTGCGCCAGCGGGCCGGCCAGGCTGCCAAGGTGCTGCGCGGTGGTCGCCAGGTGGCTCGGGCGGTTGCCGGCCGAATCCGCGGCGAGGAGCGTACCGTTCTGGCGTTACCGGTGATGGGCGAACAGTTCCCAGATCCCACATCACGTGTCGTTCTCGGCAACCGGGTCGATAGGACCGGTCAGCGGCTTCCTGAACTGCATTGGCGACTCGATGATCGGGAGTTTGCCGCGGCCAAACGCACGATCGACGTTCTCTCCGAGGAAACGGAGCGATCTGGCCTGGGTCGCGTCCGCAGTGTGTGGGACGATGGGCAGGCTGGTCCGGACGTCGTGACCGGGGGCTGGCATCACATGGGTACCACCCGGATGAGTGTTGATCCTGCCGACGGCGTTGTCGATCTCAATTGCCGGGTGCATGGGATCGACAACCTGTTCATCGCCGGCAGCAGCGTCTTTGCCACCTCGGGGTACGCCAACCCGACATTGACCCTGGTTGCCCTCGCGGTGCGGCTCGGGAGGCAACTAGCCGCAGGAGAACTCTGAGGTCAGGCCGACAGCGTCGCCGTGGTGGGCCGGACCCATTCCGAGAGCATCGAACGCAGGTAGGTGCGTTGCTCGCGGCTTCTGTTCCACTGACCGCTCGTGGTGTAGACGACGATGCGGCCGGCGTAGCCGACGGCGAGTATTGCGCTGATGCCGAGCGCCACCGGCAGAGAGCGGGTATGGCGCAAGAAGCGAACCCAGGCACGCGAGCGCCGCTCCCAGGTCCATGGCATCGGAAGGTCGGAGGAACCGCCGTCGTCATGAGGGACCACGAGATCACCCAGAATTCGCTGCCTGTACCCGGCCCGCTTTAGTCGCCGTCCGAGATCGAAGTCAGACATGTATATCGGATACTCCGGGTCGAAGCCCCCGACGCTTTCGAATGCTTCCCGGCGGATGGCCAGGCACGAGCCGGCGATCCATTCGGCGTCCACCCGCCGTCCGTTCAGCTCCTGGAAGAAGACGCCGCCGAGCGGCGAGCGTCGGCTCCACCCGGTCGCATGCGCCAGGACCCGGCGCAGCGTGGGTTGGGCTCCTCCGCCGGCCGTACCGATGCCGGCGACTCCGGCTGCACCCAGATCCGGGTTGTTATCGAGGTGCGCAATCAGGCTGGTCAGCGTGGCGGCCGCAGGGCGGGTGTCCGGGTTCATGAATACCAGGATTGGAGATGTCGCAATGCGCGCCCCGAGATTCGCAGCCGCAGAGAACCCGATGTTCCCGCCGGAGTCGACTCTTCGTACGTTGGGGTAATCGGAAAGCAAATCGCTGATGTCATCCTCGTGGTACGAGTTGTCGACCAGCACGATCGGGAGTGTGCTCCCGACTTCCGCCATGAAGGCCGGCAGCACTTGCCGGCTCTTGTAGACCATCAAGATGATCTCACCGCTCGAACCCATCGGCAGCACTCTATCGAGCCCCAAGCTGCTAGGTCAGGTTTGACGCACGTCGCAGGAAGGCTGCCATTTGGCCGCGGGTGACGTTGGATTCAGGGCAGAAGTTGGTGTTGGCAGGTGGGTTGCAGCCGGCGGTGATTCCGGCGGCGGCGAGTTTGGCAATGTCGTTTTCGAACACCGAACCGTCGTCGTCGGTGAAGGTATTGCCGCCGCCATCGTCGGTCAGTCCGAGGAAGCGCACCAGGAAGGCTGCCATTTGACCCCGGGTCACCTTTTTGTCCGGACAGAATTGGTCATTGGTCGGTGGGTTGCAGCCGGCCGTGATGCCGTTGGCGGCGAGCCAGACTATGTCATCGACAAAAGTGCTGCCTGCGATGTCGCCTAGGACATTCAACGACACTGAGGCCGGATCCGAGGTGGTGCCTCCGACCGTGACGGTCAGGGTGATGTCGTGGTTTCCGCCCGCAGTTGGCGTGAAGGAGAGCGTGGGGCTCGTGCTGGTCGCGACCTGTGCTCCATCCCGGGTAACGGTCCACGCGTATGCGTTGGCCCCGGTGTCGGCGCTGTAGGTCAGCTTTCCGCCGGTGGCCGCCGTCGTAGGTCCGTTCAGCGTGAGGTTCTCTGCGATCTGAGCGGTACGCGCCACTGGCGCCAACCCGTTGTATGCAGCGTCGCTCGAAGTCGTGGTGTGGGTGATCGTGCCGGTGTGGGGATCGGCTTCGGCGACACTGTCATCGACGGCCTGGATCTGCACGGTTTGGGGCACGCTCCAGTTGCTCGTCGAGAACGTGAGCGAGCTCGGCGTTGCCGCCAATTGCGAGTCTGGTGTGATCGTCACTGTGACGCTGGCTTGTGGCTGGGTTGCCAGCTCGACCCGATATGTGTCGCTCCCGCCCTCTTCAGATACTGAGAGGCCGTCGAGGGTGTCGATCAGCAGGCCGGCATCACCGTCATCGTCGTTGATCGTGGCGGTCCCGGTCTTGTTGCTGTCGTCCAGCGTGGCGTTGTTGGTTGGAGCAGACAGGGTGACGGTGAAGGTCTCGGCAGATTCGGACTCGCTGTCCTCGGTGGTGGAGACGCTGAAGGTTGCGCTGGCTTCACCTACTGCGAGGGTCACTTGCTGACTCTTGGCCGTGTAGTCGCCCGGCGCCGTTGCGGATCCGTCGCCGGTAGACGCGGTCACCGCAACCTCGACGTTGGTTGCTCCCGTCCGGCTGATGGTCAAGCTGGCGGCGTCGCCCTCGGTTGCCGTGGCGTCGCTTATCGAGAGCACCGGATAATTCACATAATCTGCCCAGAAGATCTCGTCCCGATGAACAAATCGCCCGATGAAGCCACCGAGCCCGCCCTGTCCGGCGTGAGCATCGATTGCCTGTGCCTTGGGGTTGGAATCTCCCATGGCGAGCCAGTCGGCCGGGATGTAGAACTGCTCGCGCTCGGTCCAGGCCAGCTTGCCGCCCGATGCGGCCTCGATGCTGGGGCTGGCGCCGAGGGTCACATCGTGGACTATCTCTTCAGCAGCATTGCGGTCCTGCGGCCAGGAACTCCAGAGGCTGGAGTCGGGATGCCACACCACGGTTTCGTGGAGCACAGTCCCGTAGTCGGGATCGGAGGTCTTCAACTCATCCAGCGCTGCAACGATCACGAGGTAGGTCGCAGAGTGGTCGGGATGGGAGTCGGCGTCGCTGGTTGTGAAGATGTGGGCGGGGCGCACATACTCGATCAGCGCCACCATGTCGGCCAGCATGTTTGGCTTGTTGTAAGAGGCGTGCTGTTCGCCGGCGCCCATACGCCAGTCGTACCAGTCGGTCATGCCGAGTCCATGCTCGGCGAATGTCTCCGTGTAGCCGTTTGAGTTGTACGCGCCGCTCGGTGTGTTCCAGACGGCCTGCAAGCCGGAGTCCGGGTATCCCAGGAAGATGAGCTTGCTCTCGGGCTGGCCCAGTATCGCTTGAGCGGCAACCGCCTCGTCCTGGCGGACGCTTGGACCAACGGGGTCGGTGTCGCTGTTGGTCATGAATGCGATGGTGACATCAGAGCGGTTGTAAGTGATGCCGGCTGTGCTGATCACATCGTCGTCGGGGTGGGGGGCGACTACCAGGATCGGGCCGACGGGGTCACCGACGAGAATCGCATCTGCGGATGGCGACAAAGTCGCAGCCGCCAGCAGCGTGGCTACGACGGCGAGCAGCGAGAATCGGGTTCGGTTGAGCGCGTGAGTCTTGGCCATATCCCCTTGTGGCTGGTGCCTCGCCAGTCCCCACCCTTCTGTGTACGTGCGACGACGTGTCGGCACATAGTTGCACTGTGCCCGGGTCTATGCGACCCGGGCACAGTCGATCCTACCCAGTTTTGAGTGTGTCTATGGCAGGTTGGCAGCCCGCCGGATGAAGGCAGCCATCTGGCCGCGGGTCACAAACGAATCGGGGCAGAAGTTGGTGCCGTCGGCGTTGCACCCGGTCGTGATGCCGGCTGCTGCAAGCTTCGCAATATCGTCCTCGAAGATAGAGCCGTCATCGTCGGTGAAGGTGTTACCACCACCGTCGTCGGTCAGGTTCAACGCCCGAACCAGGAACGCTGCCATCTGGCCTCGCGTCACGTTGTTGTCGGGGCAGAACTGATCATTCGCCGGGGGATTACACCCTGCCGTGATGCCGGCTGCTGCCAGTTTGGCGATGTCGTCCTCGAAGACCGAGCCGTCATCGTCGGTGAACGTGTTGCCACCGCCGTCGTCGGTCAGCCCGAGGAAGCGAACGAGGAACGCTGCCATCTGGCCTCGCGTCACGTTCTTTGCCGGGCAGAACTCATCATTCGTCGGCGGGTTACACCCGGCCGTGATGCCTTCGTCCGCAAGCCAGATGATGTCGAGCACGAAGATGCTGTCTTCGATGTCGGTCAGCACGTTGAGAGGCGTGGCAACGGGCGCATGTGATCCGTCGTCATCACTTGGTGTCACGGTCACAGTGTGCATTCCGCCGGCGGTCGGGGTGAATGACAACGTTGCGCCGATACCTGTTGCGACGGTTGTCGCACCACGAGTCACTACCCATGCGTAGGTGACAGTGCCGTTGCCGCCCTCCACGACCGAGGCCGTGAACATGGAAGCCACACCGGTAGAGCCCGCGGTGAGCCCCTCGACCTTGATGGTGAGCCCGGTGGCGTCGATCACATCGGCAGTCGCATCAGCGATCGTGATGCCGCTGTAGTTGGCGTCCGTCGATGCCGCCGTATGGCTGATCACACCAGGATGGGGATCCGTCTCATCCGTGCCGTCTGAGATACCGGTCACTATGACCGTCTGGGCTGTATCCCAGTTGGCCGGTGTGAACGTCAGCGGCGATGGCGCCGCCGTCACCTGTGCGTCCGGGCTAACAGTCACGACTACATTCGCCGTCGGCTCGCTGTCGAGCACGACGGTGTAGGTGTCGGAGGCACCGCCTTCGATGACGGACAGGCCGTCGCCTTCGTCCACCGTGACACCGGCGGTGTCATCGTCGGTGATAGTGCCGACACCGGTGGCGTCGTCGATGGTTGCGTTTCCGGTTGGCGCCGTCAACGTGACGGTCAGCGTCTCGTCGGCTTCGTCAATGTCATCACTCAAGGTCGTCACGGTGAATGTTGCCGACGCCTCGCCAACTGCGAGATCGACGGTCTCGCCGGGATTGGCTGTGTAGTCGTCCCCGGCATCCGCCGTGCCGTCGCTGGTGGTTGCGGTGACCGACGCGGCGAAGTTGAGGGCGCCGGTGCGGCTGACGGTGAACTCGAGGTCGCCACCCTCGGTCACTGCGACGTCGTCGATCGAGATCTCCGGGAAGTTCCGGTACTCGGTCCAGAAGATCTCGTCAAGGTGGACGAAGCGGCCGATGAAGCCACCGAGGCCGCCCTGGCTGACGTTGGCTGCGATCGCTAGAGCTTTCGGATTGCCATCCGTGTCGCTCTGCCAAGCAAACGGAATCTCAAACTCCTCTCGCTCCGCCCAAATGAGTCCGTTCTCGGCAAGAGACTTGCCGGCGGCCGGTGGCGAGGGCAACAGGACGTCCTCAATAATGGGCGTTGCAGCATCGCGATCTTGCGGCCACGTGCCATGTAGGAGTACGTCCGGATGCCAGACGACAGTTGTGTGGACGACAGCCCCGTAGCTCGGGTCTGCGTCAATAACCTGACCAAGGGCAAGGTCGACCACGTCGTACGTAGTCGTGTAGTCCTCGTTCAGGTTCTCCGGGCCGCCGAGGAATATGTGGTCTGGGCGCCGCTGATCGATCAGTTCGTACATGTCGGCGACCATTGCTTCCTTGTTGTACGGAGCATGAACATCGCCTGGGTTGTTGTAATCGAACCAATCTGTGCCGCCGACACCGTGCTCGGCATACGTCTCGGTTTTCCCGGTACTCGGTGCCGTGAAAGGATCGCCGGGGGACCCTTCCGCCGTGTTCCAGACGTCAACTAGATAGCCGTCTGGATAGCCCAAGAAGATAAGGTCGGTGGCCTCGGTTCGTCCGAGGATTGTCTGTGCGGCGACGGCCTCGTCTTGGCCGTCTGCTCCTGCGGGCAGGCCGTCGAAGTCATTGTTGGTCATGTAGGCGATGGTCACACCCGCTCCCGCCGCATACGACGGCAGCTGCGAGGTGATTCCGGCCGCCATTATCGTCGCGTCGGCGGGGTGGGGGGCCACTACCAACACCGAATCGGTACTCGCTGGAGCGTCCGGAGGTGCCGCCTGGCTCGCCGTCGGCGCCACCAGGGTTACCAACAGCGATACGGCGACGGTTAGCAGCACCGCCCTCCAGATCGTTAGACGTCTATTTGCCAGGGTTGTCATCTGGCTCCTCCCATGGTTGTGCTTGGGTTGTCCTGACCTAGGTTGTATTGGATCGCGTCTCTGAAGGTTGTCTCGAGATCGAATCGCGGTTTCCAACCAAGCGTTGCCAGCTTAGAGATGTCCGGGGGGACCCTATTGGTGTCCTCATACCCCACTCCATAGAACTCCTCACCACTGATCTCCACTAGCTCATTATGCGGGGTATCGCCGGTCAAGTCCGCATAAATCCCCTTCATCAGGATCGCAAGGTCACGGATGGACGTGTCGGTAGCGGGGTTGCCGACGTTGAACGCCTGGTTGATGCTCTCCGGGTGGTCGAGGAGAACAGTGAAGGCCTCGTTGGCATCGGCAATGTGGGTGAAGCAACGGCGTTGGGTTCCCCCGTCGACCAAGTACATCGGTCCACCGGTCAACAGTGCCGACATGAAGTGGGCGAACACGCGGGGACCGCCGCGCGTTCCCGCCTCGACCAGGTAGTCGAATCGAGGACCGACAAAGTTGAACGGCCGCACGACCGTGTACTCGAGATCGCCCTGCAGGCCGTAGCCATGCAGCATTCGCTCGAGTACCTGTTTCGAGGCGGCATAGATCCAACGTTGCTTTGTGACTGGTCCGAGGATGAGCTCGGACTCGTCCTCGACGAACCTAGGACTTGTGGGGTTCTTGCCGTATACCTCGGATGTCGAGTACTGGATGAGCCGCTTGTTGTGGCGGATACAGGATTCGGCAATTCGCAGGTTCTCGAAGAAGTTGAGTTCGACCACTTCGAGCGGCGACTCGACGTAGATACTCGGGTTGGCATAGGCCACCAAGTCAACGACGACGTCGGCCCCGGCGATGACGTCGTTGATTAGATCCTGTGCGTCGGTGATGTCGGCCTCGACGAAGCTGAAGTTGTCGCCGCTGATGCCGGCCAGTTTCTCTGCGGAAACATCGACACCTACGACCTCATGTTCGGCGCGCGCGATCAGGTACTCAACGAGATTGGAGCCGATGAAACCACCGGCTCCGAGCAGTACGAGTTTCATCCGCCCTACCTTGTCGGCTTTTTGTATTCAAGCCGCCCTGGCCCGGGTCGGCTACAAGCTGTTGCTACGAGCCCTTGCGTACGCCGAGCATCGCCGGCAACGTCAGCACCAGAATCTTCAGGTCCGAGGTGAACGACAGGTTGTGCACGTACTCGATGTCTAGATCGGTTGCTTCGTGCATGGGTATGTCGCCGCGGGCAGTCACCTGCCACAGACCGGTCATGCCCGGCTTGGTGTCATGGCGCTGGTGTTGCCAGGGTTCGTAGTTGGCCACCAGATGGGGGAGTTCTGGGCGGGGCCCGATCAGACTCATATGACCAAGGGCGACATTCCACAGCTGGGGGATTTCGTCGATGCTCCACTTCCTGAGAAAGCGGCCCAGTCTCGTATGGCGGGGGTCGTCCGCCGACTTGTGGTTCTTGCGACGGTCTGGTCCGGTGAAGTCGACCTGCGTGACGCGGCGGTCGTGACGCATGGTACGCAGCTTGTAGACGGTGAACTCGTTCCCGTAGCGGCCGATGCGACGTTGCTTGAATACCGCGGGAAAACCCATGGTCGCCCAGATTGCCGGAACTACAACCATCAGAATCGGGATGGTGACGATCGAAAGAACTACGCCGGCGAGCCTGTCAAGAACCGGCTTGACCAACCGCTCGTAGTTCCCCACCGGTCGCGGCTCGGGCACCGCCCGCAGCCGTCTTTGTCCTACCTCTGCTTGTCGCTCCGGCAGCTGCACCGCGGCTGCCGATGAACGACTCTGCCCATCTAGCATTTCCTAGCCCCCTGACGAGACTCGTATCTCATCTAGCCCGAAAGCAGCATAGGCACACGCCGATCGGCGCTTAAAGGCCTATTCCTCTCGGTGCAATGTGACTAGTTACCAGCCGAAAGGCCCCGTAAACATTGACTATTCCTTGGTGCCGTTTGCCTTAAACTTATCCACACCTACGTCACATTTAGCATTTGCGCGAACACGCGCACTGTTTGTCAGGAATCTCCAGGGCGTTGTTGAGAGCTTTGCGAGCCGTTTTTCGACCCAACTTGGCTCAATGGATCGGAATGCGTGAACTCAATTCAGCCCATGGCAGGTACTCCCCGACCACAGCCGTGATGCCGCAATTGAACGGCCCAGCTAACCTCGTGGCGTTCGCAGGGCGCAGGGGTAGCAAAAATCATGTACGACGTTCACGATCAATCGATGGAGCCGACGCTTCTCGGCGCCGCATGGCAATATCGATGGCTGGTCCTGTTCTTGGCTATTGGTTTCGCCGGGCTCGGCTGGCTGTACGGCAACAGCAACGAGGCGTGGACGGCGACGGCGACCATCACGGTGGAAGACCCTCGCACCAGTGGCGTATTCGAGCAGGTGTTTGCGGACACGCCCGAGCGCTACGTCACAAACCAGGCTGAGATCGCCGGCTCGCGGACGGTACTGAAGCGGAGTATCGCCTTGCTGGCGGCCGGGGATCCGCCCATTCAGATCGATATCGAGGACCTCGTCGACGAGATAGGAGTCGGCGCCGATGGAGCCAGCGATGAGATCGACATCAGCTACACCGGTGTCACGGGCGCTGAGGCCATTGCCGTCGTCAATGCCGTCGCCGATGCCTACCAGGATGTCGCCACCGAAGCCGCCGAGGCGAGCTTCACGGCAGCGCTTGAGCAGCTCGATCGTCAAATCGTTGATCTCGAGGTCGAGTTCCTCGACTATCGGGAGCAGATCGACGAACTCCGCAACAGCGATCCGAACCGGCTGGCCCTACAAGCAGAACTCGACGTTGCAATAGCCAAGCTGCTCGCTTTTGATGTTATTTCGATCAATGCAACACCCGAGGAAGCCGCCGCCGCCACGGCACTACTCGGTCAGATCAGTACCCAGATCGATGCGCTGCAAGATGCGCTAGCGACCGACGTTGAGGACACCGCCCTGCTCACCCTTCAAGACCAACAGGCGGCGGTCCGTTTGCGTCTCAGCGACCTACAGACACGGCGAGACCAGCTAGCCGTCGACGCCGAGCTGGCCAGCGATGGAGTGGTGCTGTACGACCCTGCCGAAACGGCCCAACCCACCAGCGGGGCGATCATGATGGCGCTGGGCCTCATCGGCGGCGGCATACTCGGATCCACTATCGCGCTGCTGTTAGCCCGTCGTCGGCGGCGCTTCGGGGCCCGCAGCGAGCCCGAGAGAGTATTTGGTGTCCGGCTGCTTTCTGACGTGCCCAGCTTCTATGAGGAGCGCCTCGATACGCGATTGCCGGTTGTCGAGGCACCTGCCAGTGCCTCCGCTGAGTCATTCCGCTTTGTCGCCGCTGCGATTGCATTGCAGCAGGAGGCCACCGTTGCCGAATTCGGCGATTACGCCTTCAAGAGCTTGGTGATCGCGTCGCCGAGCGTGAGTGAGGGGAAGACCACGGTTACCGCCAACACAGCCTATGCGGCGGCCCGAGGTGGCAAGCGAGTGCTGGTGGTAGATGCCGACCTTGCCAACCAGGAGCTGTCGCAGATGCTCTATGGCTCCGTCGAACCCACGTACGGTCTGACCGATGTTATCCGGGGCGAGGTTGCGCTCGAGGATGCGATCGTCACCGCTTCCATGGAAGAGATTGCGACCGTAGACCTCTTGTCTCGTGGCAGCCAGGTCGGTCGCGCCAGCGACTTCATGTCTTCCGAGCGAGCGGCCGCCCTGTTTGCCCATCTCGGCGAGACCTACGATCTGGTTCTGATCGATGCACCGCCCGTGCTTCAGGTTGCCTACGCCACGACCCTGGTACGGCTCGCCGATCGGGCTCTGATCGTGGTCTCTCACGGTCAGGATTACCACGGCGCCGAGGATCTCAAGCGCTCGATGGATCTGATCGGAAGCCCGATGATTGGCTACGTGTACAACCAGGCGCCGCTGCGCCGGGAGCTTGCTCTCCGCGCCAGCACGCTGGCCCATCGCCAAGCCGAGCTCGAGCATGCGGAGCAACTGGCCGAGGCTGCGGATCAAGACGCCCGCACCAAGAGCCGGTGACGTAGGAGCCGGCTGCAGGCCTGCGAGAATTGCAGCTTTGGGATGGTCGCAGGTTTGCGATAATCAGTGGTCCTCGAACAAGGACGATTACGTGAAACGGACTTTGATCAAACACGTGCTCGCATCCACCGAGTATGGATCGACCGTGATGGTCGCCGGGTGGGTACGTACCCGGCGCGACTCAAAGGGAGGGTTCTCCTTCCTCGAGATCAACGACGGATCGGCCTTTTCGGGTCTGCAGATAATCGTTCCGGGAGAGCTCGACAACTACGAATCGGATGTGCTCCGCTTGACCATTGGCAGTGCTGTGGCGGTGGAAGGCGAGCTAGTCGAGTCCCCGGGCGCTGGTCAGTCCGTCGAGGTGCACGCCGCCCGTGTACGGGCGTTCGGCTTTGCGGATCCGGAGGAATACCCGCTGCAGAAGAAGCGGATCTCCTTCGAGAAACTTCGCGAGCTTGCGCACCTACGCGCCCGCACCAATACGTTCGGCGCGGTGGCGCGGGTACGCAACGCTCTCGCCTATGCAACGCACAAGTTCTATCAAGAGCGCGACTTCCTGTACTTGCATACGCCGATGATCACCTCGAGCGATGCCGAGGGGGCGGGCGAGATGTTCCAGGTCACCACTCTGGATCTGGCGGCACCGCCACGCCTCGATGGAGAGGTCGACTACTCAGAGGACTTCTTCGGCAAGCCCACATACCTGACCGTCAGCGGCCAACTCGGGGCCGAGACGTATGCACTTGCGCTCGACCGGGTCTATACGTTTGGGCCTACGTTCCGTGCGGAGAACAGCAACACCCGCCGCCATCTAGCCGAGTTCTGGATGATCGAACCCGAGGTGGCGTTTGCCGACCTTGCTGACAATGCTGATCTTGCCGAGGACTACGTGCGTTACCTCTTCCGGTACATCTTGGACCGCTGCTCCGATGACTTGGAGTTCTTCAACAAGTGGGTCGATGACGGCCTGCTGGCGCGCCTTGCCTCCATCACGGACACAGACTTCGAGCGCATTACCTATACCGAGGCCGTCGAGGTGTTGGAGAAGGCAGACGCAGAGTTCGAGTACCCGGTGAACTGGGGCGCGGATCTGCAGTCCGAACATGAGCGGTACCTGACCGAGGTCGCCTACGGTAAGCCGCTGATCGTCACCGACTATCCGGCCGACATCAAGGCGTTCTACATGAGGCGCAACGATGACGGCAAGACGGTGGCGGCGATGGATGTGTTGGTGCCGAGCGTGGGCGAGATCGTGGGCGGCAGTCAACGCGAAGAGCGGCATGATGTCCTGTTGGACTCCATCCGAGCAAAGGGGCTACCTGAAGAGCACTACTGGTGGTACCTGGACCTGCGTCGCTTTGGCAGCGTGCCGCATTCCGGCTTCGGCTTGGGCTTTGGCCGGCTCGTCCAGTTTGCCACCGGGATGCAGAACATCCGGGACGTGATCCCCTTCCCGCGGACGCCAAACAGCGCCGAGTTCTAGCGTTTCGATTACCAACGTCGGGCTAGTGCTCGCCGGGCTCAGTCCCATGGGGTTGGAACCAGGCCGTGGGTGTCAATCCATCTGGCTCCACTACCAAGCGATGGTCCTGCCGAGACCTTCTTCGAGCGTCACTCATCTACCGATATCGATGATGCGTTGGAAGCCATCTCGATATTGTTCGAGGACCTCTGGGCGTTGAACCGGGCGTTCGACATGGGTAACCCAAGTGTGGACGCGACGATCAGGGTGACGCTGACATTGGGAATCCTCGAGAAGTTGACCGGAGAGCGTCCCCCAAATGAGCGCGAGACGGTGTGAAGCTGCCTTGGCGCTACCTTCGAGCCGGTGCGTGAGCTAGCGCCGCTTGCCGATCCGGCTTCTCAACACCTGCCAAGCAAGGAGCATTAGGTACGCCGGGTTGTTCCATATGTAGCGGCGCCACAGGCGCCGCGGCTCCTGAAGCAGGCGGTAGAGCCATTCGAAGCCAGTTCGTTGCATCCACGCGGGCGCTTGCTTGACCGTCCCGGCGAGAAAGTCGAAAGCAGCCCCTACGCCTAGCAAAGCGATGCCGGGCAGGCTCTGCTTGGCGTGGTGCATCCACAGCTCCTGTTTGGGCATTCCCAAGCCCACCCAAACCACGTCAGCACCGCTGGCAGTGATCCTGGCGAGCGCCTCGTCGTGTTCGTCGGGCGTGAGCTCGCGAAAGGGTGGCGACACCGCGCCAACTATCTCAGCATCCGGGGCGAACTCGCTGATTGCCTTCCGCAGCCGATCTAGCGTTGCCCTGCTACTGCCATAGAGGTAGTGCTTCCAGCCGAGGCTTGCTGAATCGACCAGCGCCCTTCTCATCAGCTCCGGTCCGTACACGCGCTGCTGCTCTGGATGGCCGGTCCAGCGCAGTGCCCAGACAAGTGGCACACCGTCGGGAGTGGCGATCTCGGCGCCGGCTACGGCGTCGCGCAGTTTTGCATCGCGTCGGGCCGACATGACCGAGTGGACGTTGCAGACGGCAACCGAAACGCCTCTATCTTCGGGGCGCGCCGAGATAGTTGCCATGACCTCCTCGTATGAGGTAGTCGAAATCGGGATGCCCACCACCGGTGCCTTGGCGGGAAACTCCATGGCTGGATTCTCCTTGTCGCTCGATCGTTTTAGGCGAGTGAGCCACGCTACTGCATAATTGGTGACCCGCCACCATGCGCTGGGCCTGAATCAAACTCACGCCAACCAAGCGACTTCGCCGGGGTAGACCTCCAGTCCGAGCATGAGCGGTATCTCGATCAAACACGGCTGAGTTTGCCTGGCGAAACTCGGGCTACGACCGAGTCTTGGCTTGGCCGGACTCTTCCGGTTCCGTCAGTCGTGGGATTCCCACCAGTCGATCGTCTTGCGGAGTCCGTCCTCGAGGTCGACCTCGGCTTCGAAGTCGAACAACTGACCGGCCCTGGTCGTATCGAGCTTGCGGCGAGGCTGACCGTCTGGCTTGCTGGTATCCCACAGAACCTCACCCTCGTATCCGGTGAGGCTGGCGATCAACTCGACCAGGTCACGGATGGTGATCTCGCGGCTGGTCCCGATATTGACGGGCTGTTCCCCGTTGTAGCTCTCGGTAGCCATGACGATGGCCCGCGCTGCGTCCTCGACATAAAGGAACTCGCGCGATGCGGATCCGGTTCCCCATGCGGTCACCTGCGGAGCCTGTTCGTCGCGGGCCGTCACGAACTTCCGAATCAGCGCCGGGATGACGTGTGAGCTCTCCAAATCGAAGTTGTCACGAGGCCCGTACAGGTTCACCGGTAACAAGTAGATGCCGTTGAGGTTGTACTGCTGGCGGTATGCCTGCAGCATGACGAGCAGCGCCTTCTTTGCGATGCCGTAGGGAGCGTTGGTCTCCTCCGGGTAGCCGTTCCACAGGTCGTCTTCGCGGAACGGGACCGGGGCGAACTTCGGGTAGGCACACACCGTGCCGATCTGAACGAACTTCCCGAGGTTGTGCTTCCGTGCTTCCTCGATGAGGTGGAGCCCCATTGCCATGTTGGCGTAGAAGTAGCGGCCGGGATTCTCCCGGTTGGCGCCGATCCCCCCAACCTGAGCCGCCAGGTGAATCACCGTATCCGGCTCGGCATCGCGGTACATCTGCTTGACGGCCTCAGGCTCGGTTAGGTCGTAGTCCTCGATTCGGGGGACGAAGAGCTCACCGGCACCGGCCTCTTCGAGCCGCTCGCAGAGGAAGGAACCGAGAAAGCCGGCCCCGCCCGTCACTACGACCTTCTTGTCTACGATCGCACTCACGAGTTGCCCCCATTCCACTCGATGGTCTTCAATCCAGCGTCGACCAGTGCTCTCTCCTGCTTTGCGAGCTCCAGATCGGACTCGACCATCATCTCAACGAGCTGATCGAACCCGACTTTGGGCTCCCAACCGAGCACCTTGCGGGCCTTGGTGGCATCCCCCTCGAGCAAATCAACCTCGGCGGGTCTCATGTAGCGCGGGTCAAAGGCCACGTACTCTTCCCAGTCGAGGTCCAGTAGGTCGAATGTCTTCTGCGCAAACTCTCGGACCGAGTGTCGCTCGCCGGTCGCAATGACATAGTCGTCAGGCTCGTCCTGCTGCAGGATCATCCACATGGCCTCGGTGTAGTCACCGGCGAATCCCCAGTCACGCTCGGCATCGAGGTTCCCGAGGTAGAGCTTCTTCTGCAGCCCCAGCTTGATACGGGTGGCCGCCCGCGTGATCTTGCGGGTAACGAACGTTTCACCGCGACGCGGCGATTCGTGATTGAAGAGGATTCCGCTACAGGCGTACATGTCGTAGGCCTCGCGGTAGTTGACCGCCTGCCAGTAGCTGTAGACCTTGGCCACGGCATACGGTGACCGGGGGTGGAACGGTGTTGTCTCCGACTGAGGGGTCTCCACGACCTTGCCGTACATCTCCGACGAGGACGCCTGGTAGAAGCGGGCCTTGCGGTTGGTCATCCGGATCGCTTCGAGCATTCGTAGCGTGCCCAGGGCGTCTACGTCTGCCGTGTAGATGGGATTCTGGAAGGAGACGGCCACATGGCTTTGTGCTCCCAGGTTGTAGACCTCGTCGGGGCGGATCTCGTCGAGAAGTCTGCTCAGACCGTTGCCATCCGCGAGGTCTCCGTAGTGGAGGAACAGCTTGGCCGCCTCGACGTGGGAATCGAGGTAGAGGTGATCTATACGTTCTGTGGAGAAGGTCGACGAGCGACGGATGAGGCCGTGTACCTCATAGCCCTTTTCGATGAGCTGCTCGGCGAGGTACGAGCCATCCTGACCGGTGATGCCGGTCACCAAGGCGCGGCGGGTCATGGCAATGTCTCCTGTTCTCGACGGAACACGTCCCGCGATCCGCCGCCTGGTCACTTGTCGATGTCACGCCGGCTCCGCAACCTCTGTTGGTGCCGACGGTCGTCGGGCGCCGAATCTAGTGCGTCTCCGACCGGATTGTGAGCTGATGGCTCTCTGTGGTCTACTCCTCCAGTTCCTCGATGGTCTTCGGCCAGTCGTCTTTGAGGAGCCTGCTGAGTGACCGATCCGCCAGAATCCTTCCGTCGGTCTGGCACCCCGGGCAGTAGTTGGTCTCCCGCGATGAGTACACGATCCGCTGCACGGTCGTGCCACACACCGGGCAGGACTCACCGTACTTGCCGTGTACGGCCATCATTGGGTCAAAAGCAGTCACCTTCTCGGGGAAGCCGTCGCCAACATCCCCGCGTCGAATCTCGATCCATTCCTCGAGGGTGGAGACTGATGCTGAGAACAAGCGGGCAAGCTCGTCTTCGCTCAGGTTGGTGTTCATTTGCAGTGGAGACAACCTGGCTCGATGCAGGATCTCGTCGGCAAATGCTCCGCCGATGCCGGATATGTGTCTGGCGTCAGTCAGGGCACGCTTCAGGGTATGTCTCTCGGCCTGCAGGGCGGAAGCGAATTCGTCGACCGTCGCGGTGGTGAGCTCGATCCCGCCCGGGTCCAGCTCAGCGAGAGCTGCTTCCCCCGACACCACGTGCAGTGATGCCCGCCGCTTCGTCCCGGCCTCCGTGAGCAGGAGTGTGCCCGACGAATAGTCGAACGCAGCCAGACCGACCTTTGCAGGGATTGCCTTCTTCTCTTCATGCCAGTGCAGGCGTCCGGCCACCATCAGATGGAGAACCATGAACAGGTCATCTTCGAAGCCGAACACGATCCTCTTGCCCAAGCGCCGCAGTTCGAGGAGTCTCTTGCCGAACGCGCTCTCGATCGGGGGATCGAAAGTCCGAAGCAGTGAGAACGAACGTATGCGGGCATCCTCGAGTACCTCATCCCCGATGCGGGGTTGCAGAGCGTCGATGTAGGCGACGATCTCGGGCAGCTCGGGCATCAGCGGAAGAGGTCCTCTCTTGCGGGACGAACCAGATCCGTGGCGCGTGCTTCGCCGGACTCCCAGGCAACCCCGCGAACTATCGCCACCGGAACGCTCTCGACTTTTCCCATCACGAGATCTGCGGCAGCTGCGATCTCATCAACGATGGCAACCTCAGTCGCTTCCATCAACCTGCCATGGGCGTCGGGCTTTCCCCGGAAGTCGGCGATGGCCTTCATCCCGGAGACTCCGATCGCAATGTCAGTCTGGCCGGTGCGCCACGGTCGACCGAACGTATCGCTGATGATCACCGGCACGTCGGTACCGGTCGCACGACGCAATCTCACACGTATCCGGTGGGCGGATCTGTCCGGGTCCAGCGGCAGGAGCACCGCACCGCCGGTCGGCACATTGGAGCGGTCCACCCCCGCGTTCGCACATATGAAGCCGTGACGTGTTTCGGCGATGGTCAGGTCGCCGCGTCTCCGCAGGATGGACCGGGCCTCCTCCTCGACCGCGGCTCGGTAGACCTCGTCGCTGGTGCCGTCGATGACGCGGCCCTCGGCCTTGGAGACGATCTTGTGCGTCACGACCAGCACGTCACCGTCGGTCAGCTCGATGGGTGTCTGCTCGATCGCTTCGAGGATCGCCTCTGCGACGTCGTCACCCGGCACGATCTCGGGTATGCCCGCAACAGCGAATATCTGTATCGACTTCATTGCATCATCGTATCGACTAGCCATGCTGCGAATCGGCGTCCGGCTGCAGGATCAACCAGGAGGGTGTCGCCGCTGATGACCTGGGTCGCGGCTGTGGACATGCTTTCGTCCTGGGCATCAGCAGTAGCAACGACGAGAGTGTCGATCAGCCCTTCATAGGCGCGGAGAACTCCGGCCGTTCCGTCAGGCAGACCCAGCGACGCCATTACACGCTGCGCTGGGCCCTTCAAGGCCTTGCCTGCGAAGAAGGGGCTGACCGCAACGACTCGATCTGAATCGGCAATCGCACTGCGGATCCCGGGTACCGCCAGAATCGGCCAGATCGAGAGCGGCGGATTGGAAGGAGCGATGACAACGAGATCCGCTGCGGCGATGGCCTCGAGAACGCCGGGGGCAGCCCTGCTCGCCGCTGCGTTCTGGTAGTCGAGCTCGATCACCGTCTCGCTGTGTCGCCGCCGAACGAAGTACTCCTGAAAGGCGATCCACTCGCCCGATTCGACCTTGACCTGGGTCCGAACCGAGTCGTCGGTGCATGGGACAACGCGTACCTGAAGGTCGAGCATCCGACAGATCTCCGCAGTGATCTCGGATAGGGGCACCCCTTTGGCGAGCTGTTCACTTCGGTAGAGGCAAGTGGCAAGATCGCGGTCCCCGAGCCGGAACGACGTATCCAGACCGCGTTGCTCCAACTCGGCCATGACGCGGAAGGTGTCATCGGCCAGACCCCACCCTTGGGGTCCTTCGATCCCTGCCATTGTGTAGACGACGGTGTCGAGGTCGGCGGCGACGTGCACGCCATGGACAAAGTCGTCGTCGCCAACGTTAACGATTACCGTCAGACGCTTCGGTGCGACTGTGGCGGCCAGGGCTCTTGCCATACGGGCGCCACCGACGCCGCCGGAGAGCACCACAACATCAAGATTGCTATAGATCTGTCACGACTCCAGAATGCGGCCTATGTCATCTTCCTCCGGGACAATCCAACCAGTGGTCGTTGCTGCCGTACTGGCGCTCGACAACGCTGATGTTGCAGAGACGATTGCCCGGGTGCGGGGTCAAGTCTACGAGACGAGCCGCGTCGCACTAGTCGGAGCAGGCGGCCGAGGTAGGCAGGCAGCGGACGCTGCAGCCGTGGAATGGATGGCGTCTGTTCCCCACCTACTCGATTCGGTAGACGGAACCGTTACCCACATCTGGTTCCTGTACGCAGGGGCGCTGCCTCGGCCCGACGCACTGGAAGCGCTCGTCACGGAGGCGGAACGTACCGATGCGGCAGTTGCCGGCTCGAAGCTGGTGTATGCCGACGACACGGAACGCCTCATCGCGGTCGGCATTGCCACTGACGTCTTCGACGTCCCATATCTCGGCATGGAGGACGAGGAGATCGATGCCGGGCAGTACGACGTGGTGCGCGACGTTGCCGCAGTTGCCGGAGCGTCGATGTTGATCCGTCGTGACCTGGCTCGAGGCGTGGGTGGGCCCGATCCGAAGATGCCGCCGGAGGCCGCCGCCATCGACATATGTCAGCGGGCGCGTCTCCGTGGGGCCCGCGTGGTCGTAGTGCCCTCGTCCGAGGTGATGTACCAGGTTGATCGTTTCCGGGCCGAGTCCTGGCGGGAGAGAGCTGGACGGATCCGGGCAATGCTCAAGGTGTACAGCCTCTTGACTTTGCTGTGGGCCATCCCTCTCCGCCTGATCATCGGTCTGGTCGAGTCGATTGTCAGCCCTTTCCTGGGCCGCTGGGTCCTGTTCGACTACATCCGTGCCTGGATCTGGAACCTGTGGCACCTTCCCTCATTGCTTCGAGAGCGCTTCAATGCGCGCAAGGGCAAGGTGTTCGGCGATGCGGAGCTGTTCCGCTACCAGATGCGGGGGTCGGCCCGACTGTCCGAAATCGGCGGCGAGATAGGCGACAAGCTGCGCGCCAGGCTCGACCGCAGCGATGTGCCTTCCATCGCCTCGATCGGATCAGACCTACGGCAGCCCGCCTTCATCGTTGGCGTTTTGACCCTGGTTGCTTCGCTCGTTGCGGTGCGATCGTTGTGGTCGTCCGGCTGGCCGGCGGTGGGATTCAGCCTGCCGCTACCCGAGTCGGGCGGTGCTGCAGTCGGCGCGTACGCAGGCGGCTGGAATCCCGGCGGGTTTGGCTCGATCTCCCCGCTCCCGCCTCTAGTTGCTGTGGCCGGGATGCTGCAGTATTTGCTCTTCGATACAGCCCCGCTGGCAGCGTGGTCATTGAGCTTGGTTGCGATCGTCGCCGGGATCTGGGGCACGATACGGCTGCTGCGAGTGTGGGGGATCGAGGTGGTGGCTGCCTGGGCCGCCGGAATCGTCCTCGTCGCCGGCCCCGCAACTCAGGCAATTGGTGACCGGACCGCGATCGGGCAGCTGCTGGCCGTCGGGGTTTTGCCGTGGGCGGTTCGAGTTGCCTCGACCCGCTGGCCGTGGAGTTGGCTACGGCGCTTGGGCCGCGTCGCCGCCGCAGGTTGGGTGATCGGGCTGCTGGCGGTCCTTTCCCCGCCGCTTCTCGTAGCACCGGTCGCAGTCTTGCTGCTTCGCTGCGTGCTACGACCAAACGACGCCGGGGCGTGGAAGGCGCTGGGAGTTGGGGCCGCCGGCACCGTCCTCGCAGTGCCACTGCTGCTGCCGTGGATTGCCGTTGTCGATTTGGAGGCCTACCTGACCTCCGGTTCTGAGTATTGGGTGCCGGCATTGATCCCGTTGGGGGCAGCCGGCGCGGCATTTGTGGCGGGCGTGTTCTCAACCCGCGGCCCGCACCTCGACGCCGTTCTTCTCGGTGGGGTCTTGGCCGGGCTCGGGGCTGTTATCGCCAGGGGTGAGGACCTGGGCCTGGGTCGAGAAGCTGCCGTGTCGGGGCTTGCGGTTGTTGCGTTGGGGTTGGCTTTGCTGACCGGAGGCGTGCTTGACGCGCTCCGAGCAGGCAACGTTCATGGGTGGCGGCGCCTGCTCGGCGGTGTTGGTGCTGTGGCGGCTGCCGTCCTGGTCGCAACCTCGCTGTTACCCCTCTACCAGGGGCGAGCCAATCTCCCGAGCGACGAGTTCACCGAACCACTGCGCTTCACAACCGCGGCAGACGGAGAAGCAACCTCGTCGCGGATCCTGCTTGTGGGGCCCGAGTCAACCCTTCCCGGGGAGCACCGAACGGTGCGGGGTGCTGCCTACAGAGTCGTCTCGGCACCCGTCCCAGAGTTGTGGGAGGTCAGTCTTCCCGACACCGGGCCGGTGGACACGGCCCTGGAAAACGTGCTGCTCGAACTGATCGAGGGTCAAGAATCCCGGGCCGGCGAAGCCCTTGCGGAATTTGGGATTCGTTGGGTCGTAGTCACCGGCGATACTCCGCTCGAGGCCGTATTCGATGGCCAGTTGGATCTCGTATCCCTCGGTGGCGCCAAGCGACCCACCTTCCTGGTCGACGCTGAGGCACCTGTACGCGCCCGGTTGTCCGACGGCCAGATTTGGAGCAGAACAGGCACCGGCTACGCGGGTGACGCGGCAACGGGGGAGCGTGTGTTCGTCGCTGAGTCTGCCAACAGTCGCTGGGGTCCGGGCCCGTGGGTGCAGGCGGGGTGGGGCAACGAGGTCTCGGCCGGCACCGGCACGGTGGAGTTCGCTCCCATTGACTCGCGTCGCTCCCAGGCGTACCTGGCTGCGGGGGTGTTTGCCTTTCTGTTCTTCTTCTCTGGCTTCGCAAGGAGGCGCCGGTGAAGCGGTTGCTTGGATTGGTTCTCGTTGCTGCCGTGGTTGCTGGTGCGGTCGTCTTGCCGGAACCCGAGGCCCCATCCGGGCCCGATTTCGTGGGGCCAGAAACTCGCGAGTCCGTAGCCGCTGCGACTGCGAGTGTGTGGTACTGCCCGTGGGTGGCGAGCGGCGCGCTACGAGATTCAACCGTCATGCTGGCGTCGCGAGTCGAGGTCAACGCAGAGCTGACGCTGCCCCAGCAACTGGCCGGCGAACCGGCCGACGTGGAGGAAGTCAGGCTCGAGGACGCCGGGGCCCTTGTCATCAATGTGGGTGAGATCGTCCGGCGCGGGGACACCCCGCTGTTCGTGGAGTTCACCGACGGCCCTGCAGCCGCAGCCGCAATCGTTCGAAGTGAACAGCTGCTCACCGGAGACACTTGCGTCGCCCGCATTCCCAAGGTGTGGGAGTTGCCGGGGGGGACTACGCGAGATGGACGAACCATGACCCTGCGGTTGTTCAACCCCTTCCCAGAACTCGCCAAGGTGAGTGTTGGGGGCTCCAGCGAGTCGGGAGAGACCGGTCTGGTGGATCTGCAGAACCTGGACGTCGAGGGGCGGACGTGGCAGGACGTCAACCTCAACGCAATAGTGCCGCTGCTCGATGACCTTGCGCTTACCGTGACCTCTAGTGAAGGATTTGTCATTCCGTCGCTCGTGATCGCCGGCACGACAGATGAGGCGAGTTGGCCGGGGGCTGCGCCGTCAACGGTCTTTGAGTTCCCGGTCGCGAGTCCTGGCTCTGAGTTCTCGCCATCACTGATGGTGGCCAACTCCAACCCGACGCCGGCAACCGTGACCATCGATGTCTACACAGCGGACGGCGTCACTCTGGCCGCACGGGAAGCGGAAGTCGATCCAAGCATTCCGCGCCGCATCGATCTGAGCGATCTCGCCGCGGGGTCGTTGGGGGTGAGGCTGCGATCGACTGCGCCGGTGGCTGCGGTGGTGATTGCCGAGGAGTCGACTGTGGTTCTCGAGCCGACCGATGAGGAAGGGCAGATCGAAGACGACGTCGAGCGCGGGGATCGCATTGCGGGCACCATCGGTGTCTCCAACCCATCATCCCGCTGGCTGCTGCCGGGGCTCCAGGCTGTACGCGACGGTGAAGCCACACTGTGGCTGCTCAACACTGGAACCGAGACGGCAACCGTGACCCTGCAGCCACTCGGGGTGCGCGAGCTCCCTGCCACTAAGGAGTCTGTGATGCCGGGTTCAGTTCTGGGTATCCCGCTCGGCTTCAACGTGAGCGTTGGCGGGTACTTCGTTGAGTCGTCATCTCCGATCTCGGTTGCATGGAGTGTCGAGAGCCCATTGGGGATCATGTTCGTTGCCGGGACGGTGGTGAGTGGATAGCACCGTCTTGCGGGTGATCTTGGTGCTCGCCGTGCTGGGGGTCGCCACCGCAGCCGCAGTCTTGGCGCGTCGGCTACGACCTCAGCATCCTCCGATCGATATCGAAGGCTTGGGTTTTGCGCCCGGTGTGGTCGTGTTCACATCCACCGACTGCCCACGCTGCAAACCGGTCCTCGCCGCGGCCCGTGCCTCAGGTGCGCCGCTGCGCGAAGTCACTTATGAGCTGGAGGGTGACCTGCAGCGCCGCGCCGGTGTCGTAGGCGTGCCTCTCACGATTGTTCTGGACCAAGCCGGCAAGGTCTCCGCTCAAATAGCCGGTCGTGTGTCGTCGAGCCGGTTGCAGCGCGCCGTTGCCCGTGCCGGGTTCTAGGTTGTCGGCCAGGCTCCTTCGATCACGGGAATCCACCACCTCGACACGATCTGGCACTAGCGTCACCGACCATGACGTTTAGGTGCTCTCGCTGCCGATCCGACGCCGAGTCGGTCATGTCGTTCGACTACTCCGGCCGGTGTATGTGGCTCAGCGACATCGACGGGCCCCTCGAACCCGGCTCCGGGTACCTGATGTGCTCGCAACATGCTGCTCGGCTCAGCCCACCGGTCGGCTGGACACTGGTTGACCGGCGTGCGCCGATGGCTCGCTTGTTCACGGTCCCGGCCTAGGGGGTACCGTTGCCGATCGACAGAGATGTGCTCGAAGCGGTCCGGGAGATGGAGGAACCCGAGCTCCGCCGCCTGCTGATCCTGGCGAGAGCGCGACTCGAACAGCGCGGCGTCCTGAGTTCCGGCTCCGAGCCCGAAGTCAAGCTGCGCAGGCAGATGATCAAGTGCGGCAAGGAAGCCTGCACGCGATGTCCCCACGGCCCCTACTGGTATGCGTATTGGTGGGAGGAAGGCAAGAGGCGATCACGCTATGTAGGCAAGCTCGATGAGTTGCCGGAAATGGCATGAGGCTCGGTGAGTGAACGCGAAATCCGCATTGTGAGCGCACATACACGACTACTCTATGCACTATGAACAGGAGACGAGGCGTACCGGTTGAGCCGCTGCAGTGTGGTACCTGCGGCGCCAACGACGTCATACAGATAGAACTCACCCTGCCAGACGGCACCGAGGTCAATTTCTGCTCTTGTCATCAATGCGAAGCGCGCTGGTGGGATCGCGACGGGGAGCCGTTGGAACTTGATGTAGTGCTGGACATGGCGCGCAACGGCAGCGCCTGATTCGACACTCAGAGTCAGACACACGCACCTACCGGCTTGTCCTCCCGGTGTCGATCGATCCTTTCCACCGCGAGTGGTGTGACTGCCGTTGCCCGGCGTGCCCCGCCAACGTAGCGTGACGGACCACTAGCCTCTCCTCGGTGACAACCTCGCAACCCGTACGCAATGAATCGCAAGGCAGTCGACTGCTGGTGGTCCTGGCAGTTGCGCTGCCAACCGCGCTGATCCTCCTGGTGATGGCGGGTCTCGTCGCCCGGGTAAGTCCACAGAGTGCCTTCCCGTTCTTCACGTTCGAGTTTCATTGGCCGTCCATCCTGCTGGCGACCACGCCCACGGGCGGCGATATGGGGGCGCACGTCGTGCTTCCTCAAGTACTGCGAGATAGTTTGCTTCCGTCGGGGCGTCTGCTCGGCTGGAGCACTGACTGGTACGCCGGTTACCCGGTCTTCTACTTCTACTTCCCACTCCCTGCGCTGTTCACGGTCATGCTCGACGTGTTCATTCCCTATGGCGTTGCATTCAAAGCCACCACGATTCTGGGATTGGTGGCGATGCCGGCAGCGGCCTACTTCTTGGTGCGTGCCATTGGGTTCGATCGCCGTGTGGCCGCGATCGCTGCCGCGTTTGGCTCGATGTTCGTGTTCATGGAGAGCTTCAGCATCTTTGGCGCCAACATCAAATCAACCCTGGCGGGAGAGTTCTCGTTCTCCTGGTCATTTGCCCTATCTCTTGTCTATCTAGGGCTGGTTGTGCGCAACGTTCGCGAAGGGCGCCGGTTCAGTCCACTAGCCGGTGTGGTCCTGGCACTGACGGCGTTGAGTCACATAGTGACGACGATCGTGGTCGTTGTCGTCTCGCTTCCCTTGTTGCTGCGGCGGCGCGGGGGCTCAACCCTATTGCCGAGCTGGATCCTCGGATTCGGGCTGGCGGCCTTCTGGGCCGTCTCCGTCTTCGTGCGGACTTTCGGTGGGTTGAACACGGACATGGGATGGACTCCGCTGACCGGCATCCGCGGCGCGGGGCTGTCCAACGTGGGCACCCCTTTCCCCAACGAGCTGATCCCGATCGTTGCTCTTGCCGCGATCGGCGTCGTGTGGTCCCTCTTGCGCCGGGAGGATGTCTCGATTCTGCTGACGATGACTCTGCTTCCGTTCTTCGGGTATCTGCTCATAGCCGAGCAGGGATGGACCATCCTCTACAACGCCCGCCTTCTCCCGTACTGGTTCATGGGGGTGTTCCTCTTTGCGGGTATCGCAGTGGGTCTTGCCACCATGCGGCTGGCGCGCTGGTTGCCGAACCGCAACGAGAACACAGTCGTAGGCGGGGTACTGGCGATCGGGTTGACGCTCGCTGTCACGATTATCGGTGTTCATGACATACCTGGATGGGTCAACTGGAACTACCAGGGATACGAGGGCAAGGCGGCCTACCCCGAGCTCGAGCGACTGGTCACCGCCGTCGATGAACTGCCGCCTGGTCGCGTGATGTGGGAGTACAACAAAGAGGTACAAGACCGGTACGGAACCCCAATGGCCTTGATGCTGATTCCATACTGGAGCGACGAGCACGACACGATGGAGGGAGTCTTCTTCGAGTCTTCGCTCACCACCCCTTTCCACTTCCTCAATCAGTCGGAGATGAGCAAGTCGCCGTCGCAGCCGGTTCGGGGCCTGACCTACCGGACGTTTGCCCTCGAGAGGGGGGTGGAGCACTCCAAGCTCTTCAACATCGCGTACTACGTGACCCAAACCGAGGAGATGGCCGCCGAGGCCAATCGCCTAGGCCTTGATCCCCTGGTCGTCGATGAAGCGTTCTCCGTCTTTGCGCTACCAGACACTGCGGCAGTCGAGGTTGCCAGCTATGTCCCGATGGTCTACGCCGGTGAGGAAAGCTTCAGCGATGTCGCCATCAACTGGTACGCCGACATCGATACGTTGGACAGATGGATCGCGGCCGACGGGCCACCGGAATGGCAACGCTTTGATGACCTCCTGGGCCCCTACGACGAGGGACGCGAGCTCGATACCAGCGGACAAGTGGTGAGCAACATCGAGGTGGACGACCATCGCATCTCGTTCGAAACGACAGCAGTCGGTATCCCGCATCTGGTCAAGACCTCGTACTTCCCCAACTGGGAAGCGACGGGTGCCGACGGACCGTACCGGGCATCGCCGTCGCTCATGATTGTTGTCCCGACTCAGGAAGAGGTTTTACTGGAGTTCAACAACACTTGGACCGAAAACGTAGGGATGGTGTTGACGCTCCTAGCGCTGGCGTTTGTGGCATGGTGGGTATACGAACGCCGATCGCTGCGCCGGCGCCACAAGGTCAAGTCAGAGGTCTAGTTGAAGAACTACGTCAAGTCACTGTTCACGCCAGAGGCGATGGTGCAACTGGTCAAGGTCGGCCTGGTCGGTGTTGTCAACACCGTCGTTTCCTTCACTCTGTTCAACGTGTTACTCATCGTCCTCGGAGGCACGAAAACGGTCGATGAGGGATTCAAC